>CAZMRS010000319.1:0-3755 GCA_964568435.1 uncultured Boseongicola sp.
AGGGAAGCAACGCTGTCCAGAATTCCACCCCCAACCGTGGTTGGATGACGCTATATGAAGGTAGTGGCTTGCGCATCGCTGATATTAAAGATCGCGCGCCTCGCGATACGGATGGAACGCCAGTCTGTTTGGCGTACCAGCTTCGCGGGTCGTGCAACGGCAATTGCGCTCGCCGCTCTACCCACAAACAACTTTCCGGCGCCACCTTGCGCAAGTTTAACGCGTTCGTCAACGAAACGTTGAACGCGCCTGGTGGCGGCGGGCCGGCTACTTCGGGAGGAGGCCCAGCCGCGGCTGAGGCCCCAACCGTGGCAGCCAATTGATATGGAGGCCAGCGACAGCTGCAGTTACCGACATCGACTTCGCCATTTCCAGTAACTGTCCAGCCAATCGCTCGTAGGCCACCTTCCACGTCAACTGCACCGGACTATCAAGGGCTAGCACGCACAGTAGAGTTAGGTAAGTTAGTGGAAGGTTTTACATATTTGTATGAAAATTCGTCCGACTGGCAAACCTTCATAAACTCTGCTCGCAAGCGAGCAAGCATTAGAGAAAACGTCCGCGAATTACCGCACCCAGCAGCGCCGCTGTTGGACGAGTTGCGATCCCCTGGCGCCAGGGGAGAGTTTACTACTGCACCTTGGACCTTCCAAGAGAAAGACGATGCGGTGGCCATGAATGGCTACCGCTCTACACACGGGTATCTCGGTTTCCTCGAAAACGAGATGGTCGACATGATCAAAAAAGGCTATTGGGTGGTCCTACCGTACCGTTTGGTGCGGAACATGGAAAACTTACGCCTTAGTCAAGCAGGCATCATTCCTCAGCGTGACCGCCGGCCACGATTGATCGTGGACTATAAAAGATCGGGCGTCAACGACGCCACTCTGGCAACTGCCCCACAAGAGGCCATGCAGTTCGGCCGAGCCCCGGATCGGCTGTTGCATGGCATATTGACCGCTGATCCTTCCCGAGGACCAGTGTACCTGTTGAAAAACGACATTGCCGACGGTTTTTACCAGATATTTGTCGAACATTCTGCAGTTCCTTCAATGGGCATGGTGATGCCCGTCGGTGAAGGAGAAGAACCGCTGATCGCTTTTCCTCTCGTTTTGCCGATGGGTTGGTCCCAAAGTCCCCCTTATTTCTGTTCTGTCACTGAGACGATTGTGGATTTGGCAAACAGTTATGTAGGAGACTATTGGAATCCTCCGCCGCATCCTCTCGAAGAGCTGGCTGATACGTTACCGCCAGACCTTCCGGCTGATCGCCAAGTCCTGCTTTCCACTTCTTCCAAACCGGCCGCGCCGCCTTTTGACAAAGAAATTCCGTGGAACACGAATAAGCGCCGAAAGTTCAACCAATCTTCGGCAAGGTTTGATGTTTTTGTCGACGATGAGATAGCATGGGCCCAAGGCTCCCCGGAGCAACTTGCCCGATACCGCCGGCAATTATTTCACCTCAACAACCGGGTTTTGCGTCCAAACGATGACCTAGATGACCATCGAAAGGAGCCCATCTCTACTTCCAAGCTGCGAAAGGGGGACGCGGTGTGGACGACCTACAAACAAATGCTCGGCTGGATCCTCGACACCCTTCGCGGCACCATCGAATTACCACCACACAGAAAGGCGCGCCTTCTCAAGATTTTGGATCACGCACGATCGCGAAAGCGCCTTTCCACCAAAGCATGCCAACGGCTCCTCGGGGAATTGCGATCCATGATGCTTGCTGTATCGGGGGGTGCAGGCCTTCTCTCGCAGCTGCAGCATGCGCTCACTTCGGCAAAGGGAGCACGCGTGCGCCTGCGCCAAGAAGCACGAGACCACTTAAACGATCTCTACGCCTTGGCGTTGGACGTTGCCAATCGGCCCACCCGTATCGCCGAGCTATTTCCGAAGCATCCTGGCGACTTTTTTGGCGCATGTGATGCATGCGGTGACGGCATGGGTGGATTTTATTTTAACGAGTCCGAGGAACCCGTATGCTGGCGGGCTTCGTTTCCGACTGATGTGCAAGAAGCATTAGTGTCATACGACAATCCCCACGGCACTATCAACAATTCAGAGCTCGAATTAGCTGCCACTGTCCTGCACGAAAAGATGCTTACTTCACGAGAAAACTGTGTCGAGAAAACTGTTCGTACATTTTCCGACAATATCGCAGCAGTATCGTGGCGCAACAAAGGCTCCACCACCACTGAAGGACCGGCGGCTTATTTGTTACGCGACATTTCTCTCTTGCAACGGGAAAAACGACACGTGCCAAGAGTTCACTATTTGCCAGGAGGCGCAAACACTATTGCCGACATCCTCTCTCGCCGTTGGGATTTATCTGATGATCAACTCACCCAATATCTCAATTCCAAATTCCCACAGACCAAATCTTGGAAAATGCTACGCCTGAACAGCGAGCATCATTCTACAACGATCTCGGCCTTGCGACGCAAGCGGCGAGATCCGCTGTCACAACCGATCGAGCCAAAGCCACTGACAAAGTATGGGCCAAGGCTTGGCTCCCATTTCTACAAGACCTCGGAATCGACGACCCTTTCCTCTCCAGCGTCGATGACAAAATCCCTATTTTACGCGTCTTCGCCCTACGCGTCCGATCTGGCCAACGTGCCATCCGTCAGCAACCTGTCACAGCTAAAACAGTCCGTGACTACATCTTTCACGTCTCGAAGGTCTTCACCGAGCTGGGTGCGCCGGACCCGCGCATGAACTCCTTTGGCCAGCTCGACCGTCGCCTTACTACCGTGTATCAAGGATTTAGCCACCAAGATCCTGCACCAAACCGGGTAAAACCACTACCGATCCAAGTATTGCACAAGTGTCAAGAGCTCGTCGCTGCCGCGCCGTCTCCTATGGATATGGCCATCATGGATCTGCTTTGGATTGGTTTCTTCTTCCTCCTCCGGCCAGGTGAATACCTGGACCGCGAAAACAACAGCCCTTTCCAGCTCAAGCATCTCAAGTTCATGCGGGGCCTTGTCACCCTCGATCACATGACTTGTGCTCCTCTCCTTCTACAAACAGCTACTCATGTCTCCATTACATTCGACACGCAGAAAAATCGCAGACGTGGTGAAGTCATCGCTCACGGCACAAGCGGTCATTCTATCGCTTGCCCCGTCCGAGCATTGGGGCGGCGTGTGCTTGCGTTACGCACGCACAATGCCTCACTCACCACCAAAATCTGCACCTACTATCATCATGGCCAGCCGAAACTCATTGTCAGCCCAGATTGCCAAGTTTTAATTCGCCAGGCAGTCACCTTACTCCCCAATCTGAACTACGAGCCCAAAGACGTCACTACACGCTCTCTCCGTTCCGGAGGCGCCATGGCCCTGCTGTGCGGACGGGTCGACATTACCAACATCCGCCTAGTTGGCCGTTGGGCCTCCGATTGCGCTTTCCAATATCTCCATGCGCAAGCTCTCCCAGTCATTAACAAACTCTCTCGAACAATGGTCACTGCCGGCGCCTTCACATTGTTGCCGGGCCAAACCATAGCCCAGGAAGCAGTCGCCATTCTCCAGGAAACCGGCATGCTCCAAGGCAACGCAAACCAAACACCAGCAGCTCCCCAAAACCACATCATCGCACAACGCACAACTACAACAAACACACCGCGAGCCGGCAATTGGCCCTCCCGTCGTGTCCTTTACTAACCCACCCACCCACCCTTGGGCTTATGGGTACCTTGTGTGCAGGGACTGGTGGGGGAATCCCATGCTGGGAGGCCCCTAGTAA
>CAZMRS010000320.1:0-3747 GCA_964568435.1 uncultured Boseongicola sp.
GGGCGGCGAATACGTGGCAGTATGACAAGCCGCATCCGGGCCCAACCGGTCAGCGAAAGACTGTCGGCCAATCTGCCATACGTCGTCTCGGCATCCCGGACGGCGGGGATCAAAACCCGCAGCGCAAAGGGCATCGTCACCATTGCGTTCACAAGTGCCGTGACGGGCAAAGCCACATTCGATGGATCGACAAAGGGAAACAGGATGACGAACAGTCCTGTCCCGACAACCAAGGGCGATGCGGCTAAGGCCAATAACCCGGCGGCTTCTACGTAACGCGCCTTTCGGCCAATGCGTGCGGCCGCCAAGGCAACGGCCACGGAGCCAAGAACAACAAGGCCGGTGGACAGTGCCGCCACTTGAAGCGAGCGAATGACTGAGACCCACACGGCATCAGGTAAGTCGGCAATGTAAGGAATACCTCGTAGTACCACTGCGGACATCGGGGCCAGTAGAAACAAAGCACCAAGCGCGATCGCAGTGGTGTCGAGAGCTTGAGCAGTGGTAGTTCGGCTATCCCAACGCTCTGAAACACGGTCAACTCCTGCTCCAAACCACGTCGTCGCTGCCCACTTCAATGCAATCACGGCTGCGACGCCGGTGATCACCAGTTGCACACTCGACAAGAACGCCGCGCGCGTCAGATCGAACTCGAACCGGATCGCTTGATAGATCGCAAGCTCTACAGTTGTCGCGCGCGGACCACCGCCCAATGTCAGTGCGACCGCGAAGCTCGTCGTACAGATGACAAATATTATCAAGAACGCGGGCGGCAGCGCGCGCGCAAGCATTGGGACTTCTAAATGACGAAAGATCGCGAAGGGCCCCAAATCAAGTGAAGCTGCAAGGCGAAAACGTTCGGCAGGGATGGACTGCCAACCTTGCAGCAGCAGCCGAGTGGCCAGAGGCAAATTCAGAAAGACGTGGGCAAGAACAACTCCGTGGAGCCCGTATATACCTACGGTCGGAAACCCGATAAACGCCAAGATCTCGTTTACCAGCCCGCCTCGTCCGAAGATCGCCAGAAGGCCGAAGACGGCAACGATCACCGGAAGAAGAAACGGCGCTCCGAGGAGAGTGATGAGCAGACTTCGCCCCGCAAAACGGCGGCGCGCCAACGCCCGCGCCATAGGGATCGCCAAGAGAACGCTAATCAAAGCAGAAAGGAACGCCTGCCAAATCGTGAAGCGTAGTGCAGCGGTGTCTGCCGCACCGAAACTCCATCGACCCTCAGCGGCCAGAACAACAGCCAGGGATGTAGCCGCAATTATTGCGGGGACCGCGATAGCAGCCGCGATCCCTGTCCAACCCGCGAGTCTTAGCGGCTGAGCGCGGTCAGCCATTCGTTCAGCGCTTGTTCACGCAAGTCGGCAGCGTCTTCTGAACTCAGAAGAAGTGCTTTGGCTGGGTTCACGAGTGTCTGAAAGCCCTCCGGCAAGCCAGCTTCAGGTGTCACAGCTGGGTACATCCAGTTCGTCGTGGGAATGACCGATTGGAAACCGTCCGACAGCATGAAAGACAAAAAGGCATCTGCCAGCTCTGGCTGATCGGTGGCTGCAAGTTTCGCGGCAACCTCGACCTGCATGTAGTGACCTTCGCTAAACGCTGCTGCGGCCTTGGTATCGTCTTCCTCCGCGATCAGGTGGTAGGCCGGAGAGGTGGTGTAGCTGAGCACCATATCGGCCTCGCCTTCCAGAAACAGGCCGTAAGCCTCTGACCAGCCCGGCGTCACAGTGACAACGTTGTCAGCAAGGTCTGACCAAATCGCTGGGGCGTCATCTCCATAGGCGGCTTTCACCCACATCAGGAGACCAAGCCCCGGGGTAGACGAGCGTGGGTCCTGAATGACGATTTTCGCGTTACTTGCGGCCAGCGACTGGAAGTCCGTAGGCACGTCGGCCTGATCGGTGTTGTGGACGAACGCAAAATAGCCCCAGTCGTAGGGAAGGAATGTCTCATCATTCCATGCAACAGGTAGATCGAGGTCTGGCGACGCAACCCCGTGGGGAGCGAACAAGCCCGTTTCCATCGCTGCCGCCGTCAGATTGGTGTCCAGACCAAGCACAACGTCGGCGTCGCTACGACTGCCTTCAAGGCGAACGCGCCCCAAAAGGGCTGCGCCGTCGCCGGCAGCGACGAACTGCAGATCACAGGCGCAATCGGCTTCAAAAGCTTCTTCTATCGCTGGGCCGGGTCCCCAATCGGAGACGAAACTGTCATATGTGTAAACGGTCAGAACAGGCTGGTGACCATCGGCATATGCCGGGGTAACTGCCAAAAGCCCTGCCGCAAGGATCGGATAACGCATCTCAATTTCCTTTCAACTGGGCGAAGGAAATTGGTGAGGTGAACTCGACCTTCCCTCCGCCGGTGTTAACCGGTTCAGGTTCAACGGGTCCGCTTTTGGAAAGCATCTCAGCCCATGAGGGCCCCCCGAGGTACGCTTGGAGGTAGGGCTAAAAAAGGAGAGTTGCAAGGTATTTTGGGGCTCTGCCCCCGGCCTCGCATCTCGCGAGGCCTCCCCCGAGGTATTTTGCAAAGGGTGATGGAAAGTATTGGCTCTGGCTGTTTGGACTGCCAGATTGAGTGTATGTCACGGATCGAAATCAAACAGGCCACGCGGGAAGACGCTGCAGACATTCAAGATGTTCTCATCGCGGCTTACGCACGTTGGCAGGAACGCCTCGATGACCTTCCGGATGTGACGGGGGGCGTGAGTGAGGACATTGAAGTCGGTAAAACATGGGTCGCGACGGAGACTGGGCGGGTGGTCGGCTGCTTGATGGGCGGCATGCATGACGGACACTGGCACCTTGCAAACGTTGCCGTTCATCCAGAGGCAAGTGGCCGTGGTGTGGGTCGGCGATTGATCGCACATGCGGAAGGGCTAGCGCGTGCGAGCGGCGCTTCGGAAATGATGCTCGCCACTCATAAGGATCTTCCAGAGAATATTACGCTGTACGAGCACCTTGGATGGGTGATCTCTGGCCAAGAAGACGCGCGTGTGATGATGACATTCACGCTCTGAGTTGGCTTCCATCCGGGATCAGTTCGCATTAGAGACGTCTTCAAAGGAGACGTCTCATGAGCATGAATTCCTATGGACATCTATTCCGGGTGACGACCTGGGGTGAAAGCCATGGCCCTGCCCTTGGTGCCACGGTGGACGGGTGTCCTCCGGGCGTGCCCATTTCCGAGGCCGATCTCCAGGTTTGGTTGGACAAGCGGAAACCCGGACAGAACAAGTATACCACACAGCGACGCGAAGCGGATGCTGTGCGGATTTTGTCTGGAGTATTCGATGGCAAGACGACCGGCACACCGATCCAGCTCATGATCGAAAACACGGATCAGAGATCCAAAGACTACGGCGACATCGCCGAGAAGTTTCGCCCCGGACACGCAGATATCACTTACTGGCAGAAGTACGGAATACGCGACTATCGGGGCGGCGGACGGTCTTCTGCACGTGAAACGGCTGCGCGTGTTGCCGCCGGAGGCGTCGCCCGCGCCGCGCTAGGCATACTCGCGCCGGACGTCGAGGTTCGCGGGTACATGGTGGCCATGGGCGAGAAGTCAGTTGATCGGTCCAACTTCGATTGGGACGAGATCGACCGTAACCCTTTCTGGATACCGGACGCTGGCGCGGTCGACGATTGGGCCTCGTATTTGGACGGTTTGCGCAAGAGTGGCTCATCTGTCGGAGCCATGATTGAGGTTGCGGTTCGCGGATGCCCTCCAGGCCTT
>CAZMRS010000321.1:0-3739 GCA_964568435.1 uncultured Boseongicola sp.
ATTGGTGCGCCGCATGCGTCTGCCAGTGAGGTGGGTCGAATAGGTGCAGCGCTTCGAGGTCGTGAGCTCGCGGAAAGTGTAACCATGATCGTGACGCTGGGGCGCGATGTCGTGGCGGAGCTTGGCGGTGAGGTTGACGAGTTAAAGGCGCTGGGCGTGCAGTTTTACGTCGATCTCTGTTGGTGTTCGATCACCGAGCCGCTGTTGCCACCTGAGGCAAAGGTCGTCGTGACAAACTCCGGCAAGTACGCCCATTACGGGTTCGGGCTTCATGGGCGTCAGATGCGATTTGCCGGTTTGGAGACTTGTGTGGAGGCCGCAGTGACTGGCCGATTGCCGGATGAGCTGCCGAACTGGCTTAGGCCGTAACCTCGGCAATCAGCGCTTTATAGAGTGCGCGGATGCGTTCGAGAACGGGGCCGTGGCCGCCGTTTTCTCCGATCGGTTTCCCGTCGATCTCGGCGACCGGAGTTTGTGCCCCGAAAGTACCGGTGAGAAAGGCTTCGTTGGCACTGTAGGCATCGACGAGGGAGTAGTTGCGCTCAAATACGGGGATGCCGTTGGCGCGGCAGAGGTCGATGACCTTTTGTCGCGTCACGCCGTTCATGCAGTAGTCGCCGGTTGACGTCCAAACCTCGCCCTTTTTTACGATGAAGAAGTTGCAGGCGTTGGTGGTGTTCACAAAGCCATGTGGGTCGAGCATCAGGGCTTCGTCGGCTCCGGCTTGTTCGGCCTGAAGGCAAGCGATGACGCAGTTTAGTTTGGAATGACTGTTGTACTTGGCGTCCTGGCTCATCGGCAGGCCACGGACCTGCGGGACGGTTGCAAGGCGGATGCCTTGTTTCTGGACGTCTTGGGCCGGTTTGGAGTGTTCGATGATTATCACGACCGTAGGGCCCGTGCGGCTCAGCGAGGGGTGCTGGAACGGTTTCACCTTGACGCCGCGCGTCACCATCAAGCGGCAGTGGGCGTCGGTGGTCATTCCGTTTGCGGCGGCGGTCAATTGCAGCGCGTCGTGGATTTCGCTGCGCGTCATGCCAATGTCGAGCGAGACGGCTTTGCAGCTGTCAAACAGGCGGGCCATGTGGTCGTCGAAGAAGGCCCCTTTGCCCTTATAGAGGCGCATTCCTTCCCACATGCCGGCCCCCAGCATGAAGCCCGAGTCATAGACCGAAACCATGGCTTCGGAGCGGTGTTTGAGCGCACCGTTGACGTAGATCTGGATGTCCTGATTGCGGGCATCTTCTTCGGCGTCATGGGTGATCTTCTTCGGGGCTTCGGTTGTCATGGGCGGCGCTTTGCTGTTTTGAGGTCCGCCCATTCGTATCGGGGAGTTGGCTTCTTGGGTAGGGGTTAGAGGCCGATCGGCGTGTCCGGTATTGCGGACT
Organism: uncultured Boseongicola sp.; assembly: GCA_964568435.1. Classification (GTDB taxonomy): domain Bacteria; phylum Pseudomonadota; class Alphaproteobacteria; order Rhodobacterales; family Rhodobacteraceae; genus Boseongicola. The sequence continues at coordinate 1,389 of CAZMRS010000321.1, forward strand.
GGACGGTTTCGATCGGCGCAGACCTGTTTAGCAACGCTCGCGCACAATTCGAAAATCGATCCGCCCATGTGTGGAGGTACGCTTTCAACGCTTTCGCGGCGACCCAATCGGGGAAAGAATTGTTTTGTTACGAGACGTTGTGCTAGGCTTTCGACAACCTAGCTGGCGAAGACACAAGACACTGTCCTGCTAAATCGCCAACGAAAAAGATCGCCTAAGGGCGCGGCCAAAGACCAGCGGGGCGGAGAATTTGGAACCGATCACACTTTCACTTCAGATGATGGTCGTTCTGGGGCTGCTCCTGTTCACAATTTTTCTCTTTGTCTCGGAAGTTGTCCGGATCGATTTCGCTGCCATCATGGTTATGGTCTTGCTGGGGTTGTTGAGCCAGCTTCCTGGTCTTGGATCCCTGGCGGACATCAATTCCTTGTTCGATGGGCTCGCGTCTAATGCGGTCGTGTCCATTATTGCTGTTATGATCGTTGGGGCCGGGCTGGATAAGACCGGGCTTATGAGCAAAGTCGCAGCCATGATCCTCAAGCATGGCGGGAGCACAGAGGCACGTATTGTTCCGATCATTTCGGGCACGGTCGGGGTGATTTCATCGTTTATGCAAAACGTTGGTGCGGCGGCTTTGTTCCTGCCTGTGGTCAGCCGAATTTCGGTGCGGACTGAGTTGCCGTTGAGCCGCCTGCTTATGCCCATGGGCTTTTGTGCCATTCTGGGTGGCACGATGACCATGGTCGGTTCGTCACCTTTGATCCTGTTAAATGATTTGATTCTGACAACAAACGAGTCGCTTCCCGCAAATCAGAAAATGGAGACCTTTGGGTTGTTTTCAGTGACCCCGATTGGGGCTTCTTTGGTGATTACGGGTATCCTGTATTTCGTAATATTTGGGCGCTGGGTCTTGCCGAGTACAGGTAACAAAGATGTGGGCGGAAGCGGCCAGTCGGTTCGGAACTACTTTAAGAAGCTTTACGGTCTGAAGTCGGACCTTGTTGAAGTGATTGTGCCGGAGGGGTCAATCCTTCGGGGTCAGACATTTGCTGACATCATGTTGGCCCATAACATCTATATTGTTGGGTCGTACTATAAGGGGGAGAGGTTCTTTACACCGTTGGATTCAACACAGGTGCAGGACCCATGCCGCTTGGCCATCCTTGGTCGCCGGAAGGTCATTCAAGAAGTTGCCGATACCTATGGGTTGGAAGTTGCGCCACAGCTAGATATTTTTGCCGAAGCCTATGCACCGACGGTCGCGGGCATCGCCGAGGTTGTGATCCCGCCCGATTCCGATCTGATCGACAAGAGTCCGCGCGATGTTCTCATGCGCAAAACCTACGGCCTAGGACTGCTTGCAATTCATCGTGGTGGCGAGACCCTCAGCCTTGTTCAGACGGAAGATCACGAGGCGACAGACATTGCGACCGAGCCTTTAAGGGCGGGCGATACACTCGTCGCGTTTACACAGTGGGGCAGTTTGGCACGGCTCACGCAGGACCGGAATTTTGTGGTCGTGACCAGTGACTTCCCAATGGAAGATTTGCGGCCGCACAAGGTCATTTGGGCGCTGATCTTTTTTGCCATAACGCTTGGGTTGATCCTGTTCACAGATTTGCGGCTATCGGTGGCGTTGATGACAGGCGCCGTTGGCATGATCGTGACGAATGTGCTTCGCATTGATGAAGCCTATGAGGCGGTGAGTTGGTCGACCGTGTTCCTGTTGGCGAGTCTTATACCCCTTGGGCAGGCGGTGCAGAACACGGGCACGGCAGGGTGGATTGCGCAGCAAATCTTGATTTTGCTGGACGGCTGGCCGGTGTGGTCATTGCAGGTTGGGGTCGCGATACTGGCAACGATCTTTACGCTGATTATGTCGAACGTTGGCGCTACGGTTTTGCTGGTGCCTTTGGCGGTGTCTATTGCCGTTGCGGCTGGTGGTGATCCAGCGATCTTCGCGCTGACGGTTGCGATTTCGACATCGAACTCGTTCTTGATCCCGACCCATCAGGTGAACGCACTGATTATGGGGCCTGCGGGGTACAAGGTGGTCGACTTTGTGAAGAGCGGGGGGATCATGACGATCCTGTTCCTCGTCGTGTCCCTTCTTGTTATGAACGTCGTCTTTTAGAAGAGAAGAGCGGCGGCGAGCCGCTCCTTGATCTGGCTAAGTGCGAACGCTTGAGAGAATGCGGCCGGGCGACACACGCCGTGTCATTACCCAATTTGCAAGCTTGTCCAATCCGATCCCGGTGCGGAATTCGAACTCTTCATAGTGGAACCGCCTGGAGCTGACGCCGTGGCGTTTCAGGCCTTGGCGAAGGCTCTCGCGGAGCACGACCGGACCA
>CAZMRS010000322.1:0-3730 GCA_964568435.1 uncultured Boseongicola sp.
GAAGAGGCCAGCCCGTGCGGACGCCGTTCCACGATCGTAGATTTGCTCCAGTTCACGGTCACCGCCGAGACGGGACACCGCGAGGATGGTCGCACCGTGCATCGCAAAGAGCAGGGTCGAGCCATAGAGGAACGCAATCGAAAGCGCGTGGAACGGATTGTAGAACAGGTTGCCGTACGTCAGCGAGAACAGGTTCGTCCAATCAAGGTGCGGGAAGATGCCGTAGGGCACGGCCTCGGACCAGCTGCCCATGAGAACCGGCCGGATGAGACCGAGAACCAGGAACAGCCATATGGCAGAAGCGAAAGCCCAACAGACGTGTTTTCCCATGCCAAGCTGATCGGCCAGAACATAGGATCTGATCCACCAGCTGATCACTGACACCAATAGGAAGAACGAGGAAATGAGCCAGAGGCCGCCTTCCCACAATGGTGCGAAGCCAAGACCGTATTCCGGTCCGGGTGGCTCAAGCGAAAAGTAGAAGAGGTCACGCATAAACACGCCAGGACTGAAACCAGCCTGAACCCAGAACGAGATCCCGACCATAAAGAACCACATGCCACCGGAAAGGAGGGACAGAACCCCCCAAGGTCCGAGGTAAACTGGCCCTAGCTGCGCATTCCCGAGCCAGCCAAAGAGCGGACTGAAGGATGCGCTATTGCCGCGATCGCCAAGGTCGACGTCTTCGACCATGCCCATTTCAGGCGGACCCTGGATTTGGACCTGACTGAAGATGTTTTGATACTCAGCCATTGATGCCTCCTTCAAGGTCAGCCCACCAGGGCAATTCGAGATACCAATCCCACCAAACGACCCACTGATCGAACCAGATTGTGCCTGAGATCACGATGCAAACCGCACTCCAGAAAGCGGCGTTCAGCGCGAGGAGCAGACCGAGGCGGTGAATGCCGAGAGGGCCGATCGAGTAGCCGATGAAGTCGCGGAAAAAAGTGTCTTCATGCTCTGGCAGACGGCTCGACTTGCCTTTCGCGGGGTTGGCGGCTGACAGGATCAGCGAGCCATGCAAGGCAAGTGCGAGTACCGTCGTGAAGAACAGCGACACAGCCAACATGTGGGCCGGATTATAGTGGAAGTTGCCATAGAGGTAGCCGGTATAGCTGACCCAATCGAGGTGGGACCAGATACCGTAGGGGAACGCATGCCCCCATGCACCCATGAGCACCGGACGAATGACAACCAGCGTCGTATAGGCCAGGATTGCGAAGCCAAACGCGATCGGGATGTGTAGCCCGATGCCGAGCTTCCGGCAAATCTCAACCTCGCGTAACGCCCAGGATATGAAGGCACCATGTGCGCAGATCGTAATGATCTGCCAAAGGCCTCCTTCAGCAAGCGGAGCGGCACCAAGTCCATAGCTGAGCGGTGGCGGGTTCACCGAAATCAGCCAAGGGTTCCAGGTGCCCTGCAACGTTGCTGCATAAAAGATAAGGACGGTTCCAAGGGCCGCAAAAAATACGGTTGTGACCCCAAAGAAACCAACGAAGAAAGGTCCGACCCAGAAATCGAACATTTCCCCGCCGATGAGCGTTCCTCCAGGAACGCGATACTTTCGTTCGAAACTGAGCAAAGCCATTTCGCTACTCCGTTCTCGTCGCATGCCGTTCGAAGGACCGGCATGATAAAGTTTTGATTCTTGGTAGTTGCGGGCGACCGGACGACCGCCCGCAACGGTTTCTTGTAGGCTCGATCACTCGGCGGCTTCAGCGGCGAACGCGCGCTGGAACCAATTCGTGTTCGGGTTGCTGAGCAGGACGAGGTGAATCATCGCTGCCAGCAGGAACAGGAAGACACCCTGAGCCACGAAGACGCGGCGGGGATCAAAGATGAGCCAAATCTTGTAGAATTTTGCCATCAGTTTTCCTTAGCTCCAGTTGAACCAGGGCAGCCAAATGTACGTGAGAATGTGTGCAACGACGGCTATGCCGACGAAAACCCACAGACCACTCATGTACACAGAATGAAGCTCCTGCGCCTGGTCATCAGTGAGACCTGTGAAAGACAGGTCAGTTCTATCAGCCATTAAATCCTCCGGACTCTAGACTGAGCCGCGTTCCCCGCGGCCGGGTTCCATCAAGGCAGGATGCCTCTCAGGGTATCTGTCTGCCCTGACGAGCCGACAAATGGCGTGTTCGACCTTTTCAGGCCGAGAAGATCATGGGCGTGATAATCCGAGCTTGGCTCCAGGCACGGGCCACTGGGCCCCGTTGTTTCAGGTTCCCTGAGCGGATGACGCTCAAGGCCCATGTGAGTACGGCAAGCGGAAGCGTCGCCAGAAAGATGATGCCGAAGTAGACCGCGAATTCGGTCGTCGGCTTTCTGGTGGCCCGTGTTTCGCTTACCTGTGACAGGTCGACAGTTTGGTCGCTCATGTGCTCCCTCCCTCTGAGATGTCGGTTTGTCCGCCGAGTGCCTCGACGGTCTCGCGCACGACGCGTTCCGCGCCGGCTTCGAGTGCGGCTTTCTCAGCCGCATCACGCAGCGTTTTCGCTGCGGAAATTCGTGTAAGAACGGGATGTTGCGCGACAATTTTGTCGAGCGCGGCTTGCGCGTCGGCGTCCCATGGGAAGTCGCGGCGCAAGGTTGTTGGTGTGGCGGCATCGCTGTCCATTTCGCTTCCCAAAGGCAGGATGTGGAAGAGCGCGTCGAAAAGACCGTTGCAGATTTCCTGAACGAGATAGGTCGCGCCTGCGTAGCCCATGAAGGGTGTTCCGGTGGCGCGTCGGATCGCGGCGCCGGGGAAGCTGGCGGGGATGAATGACGGGCTCGGACCGTGGCCTGCCCTGGTTTCGGCCAGGTACATTTTCTCGTTGATCGAGCCCATGACGACGAGCGGACGCTCGCGGGCGATCATGGCGCGGACTTCGTCGTTATTGGTTTTCTTGCCAGCGGTTCGCGCGACAGCGAAGGCGCACGGGAAGCCGAGATCCTCTTCTAAAAAATGACGGATACCGCGTGCGTAGGTTTCGTTGGCAACGATGCCGAACGACGCGGTTGCAAAGAAATCCTGTGTGACGGAACGCCAGAGATCCCAAACGGGTTTGATGGTCGAATGCTTCTCGCGTTCGATGAAGGGCTCGGGGTCGAGGTCGAGAATTTCGCCAAGGGTGCGCAGGAATTTCGTGGTGGAGTCGATGCCGATGGGGGCTTGGAGATAAGGCTTTCCAAGCAGCTCTGAGAGGCCACGACCAAACTCGCGGTACATGCAGATGTTGACGTCGGCGTTGACCAGATTGCGCATCTCGGCAAGGTGCGCACCCATGGGCATAACCATGTTCACTTCAGCGCCGACACCTTCGATGAGGCGGCGTATCTCGTTGAGATCGCTTGGCATATTGAACGTGCCGTACATGGGCCCGAGGATGTTCACGCGTGGCTTTGCACCTTCTTCGCGCTTCTTATCAGGTGGCATCCGGCCTTTGGTCATGCCAAATTCGGTGAAGAGCCAAGTCATCGCACGGTCGGCGGCTTCCCATTGGTCTTCGTCGATTGTGCGCGGCAAAAAGCGTTGGATATTCGTGCCTTGCGGAGTCACGCCACCACCGATCATTTCGGAGATGGACCCAGTGACGACCACAGCGGGAAGGGCTGGGTCCAGCGTGTCCCATGCGCGCTTCATGGCACCTTCGGTGCCGTCGCGGCCAAGCTCTTCTTCGCCCAATCCGGTCACCACGATGGGCAGTTCGTGCGGCGGTAGTGCGTCGGTGTAGTG
>CAZMRS010000323.1:0-3721 GCA_964568435.1 uncultured Boseongicola sp.
CAGCTACAAAGGTGTTGCGTTCGAAGGCGCGAACGGCACGCAGTTTTTCCAGCCTGTTGACGGTTCACAGATGGGCGACACCGGCGAAACTGTTGAGATGCCCGTCCGCATCCTGACTTTCACGCTTCCCGACGACGACAAGATCGTCGCCGAGGCTATTGAGGCCATCCGCTTCGCACACTCCTACCAGGAGCCAGTGATCGTCCTAAGAGAATCCTACGCCAGCCGCGCCCACTACGACACAGACCGCGAAAACCCCAACCGCTGGTGGAACCGGGGCTTTGACGTCTAAGCGCTCGCCACGACGAGCCGATACCCGCAGTCCAACTCAACCTGATCGCGCAGATACCCGTATTTCGCATCCCACGCGCCACTTTCCAGATCGCTGGACAACCGGGAAACGCCGATCTCCACGCCTTCGATCATCCAGAACGACGACATCGCGGCGCGCAAGCACGGATCAAGGTACATCTCGGGTCGCTGCCAATAGGCAGCAAGAAACCCGTCCGTGCAATCCGCCGGGATCGGCACCGCACGTACCTCGGCCTCGCCCCAGACGTCGCTGTATAGCTCCATTGGGGGCATCCGGTCGTCGTCGAGCGTCGCCAGTTCCGGAAAGTAGTCGAGCAGCCAGAAGTTTCGCACCGTGGCGTCATAGGTCAAAAGCACCAAAGGCCCCCGCGACACCCGCGCCATCTCGGACAATCCTTTGGCAGCATCGGCCCAGTGATGGATCGTCAAAACGCCCATTGCCGCGTCAAACGTGTTGTCGCCGAACGGCAGGTTCTCTGCCACGCCCTGAATGACCGGGGCGGATGTCTCGCTACGCTGAGCAATCATTTCGCCCGACGGTTCCAGCGCCATTACGTCCAGATGGTCAGGCTCATAACTGCCCGTACCGGCACCGACATTCAGAACGGACTGAGCATCGCCCAGCGCGTTCCGGATCGCCGCCCCGATCCGCGAGTCCGGCTTGCGCAGGTTGGCATAGTCAACGCCAATCGTGTCGTACCTGGCGCTCAAAGCAGCCCGTCGGCTTGGAAAATCTCGATAAGATCGGCCTCAGGCCGCGGCCCGATGTGGCTGATCGCTTCTGACGCAGCCACGCAGCCCATCCGTCCGCATAAGTCGAGAGGCATATTTCGGCTCAGTGCCCAAAGAAATGCCCCTGCGAAGGCATCGCCTGCCCCTGTCGCGTCCACGATGTCGGTAGGCTTTGCGGGTGCGTGCCAACGCTCTTCACCCGCCAGAATATGCGCACCGTTGGCACTTTCCGTGCAAGCGACAATCGCGATCTCTTTTGATGCCGCCGCCAATGCGACCTCAAGATCATCCGTCAGATACATCGAACACAGCTCGTCCCGGTTGGCGAAAAGTACATCCACATGATCGCGGATCATCGTGCGAAACGCGTCGCGGTGGCGCTCAACGCAAAACGGATCCGATAACGTCAAAGACACCTTGCCGCCTGCCGCCGCGGTCGCCTCGATCGCCTTGGCAAAGGCCGCATGGCTTTCGGGGCCGTCAAAACGATACCCTTCAAGGTAGATCATATCCGCCTCGGCCATCTGAGCCGGATCAATGTCATCGGGAGTCAGAAACTCGGTCACACCAAGATAGGTGTTCATTGACCGCTCTCCGTCCGGCGTCACCAGCACAATGCAGCGGCCCGTTTCGTCCTTGGCGTCTTTCCCGGCAAACTCGGTTTCGTAGACAGCCCCCTGCGCCCGCAGGTCGTGTGCAAAGATCGCACCAAGCTGGTCATCCTTCACTTTCCCGACATAGGCCGTGCGCCCACCCAAGGCCGCGATAACAGCAATTGTATTTGCCGCCGACCCGCCACTCACTTCGCGCGCAGGTCCGATCCTCGAATAAAGATCAACGGCACGCTCCATATCGATGAGCTGCATGATCCCCTTCTCAATCCCGGCCTGCCCAAGGAACTCCTCATCGCAGCGCGCCAGAATATCGACCATCGCATTGCCGATCCCAACCACATCAAATGTCTTCGTCATTCCGTCTTGTCCTCAAATTGGCAAAGATCGCGTATCAGGCACGCGTTGCATTTCGGGTTCCGGGCCACGCAGATGTAGCGACCGTGCAGGATCAGCCAGTGATGCGCGTGTTGCTGGAACTCGGCTGGCACGTGATCTTCAATTGCACGCTCCACCGCGTCAACGTCCTTACCAGGGGCCAGACCGGTGCGGTTTCCGACCCGGAAGATATGTGTATCAACCGCCTGCGCCGGGTGCTTGAGACAAAGCAGGCGACCTTCTTGCGGGCTTTCATTCGCGCGGACACCTTGATCGAGGACCGGGTGGAATTCGACAAGCAGGTCCTGACCGACTTTTACCGGTCACGTGGCTACATTGACTTCCGGGTGAACAGTGCAAATGCGGAACTGACCGAAGAACGCGATGCGTTTTTCCTGGTCGTGAACGTTCAGGAAGGTCAGCAGTTCCGGTTTGGCGAAATCACCACCGTGAGCGAGTTTGACGGCCTGGAGGCCGACGAATACCAAGAGGCTCTGCGCATCAGACCTGGCGTCGTGTATTCGCCGACGCTGATCGAGACGTCTATTGCGCGGATGGAAAGACTGGCCGTTCGCAATGGCGTCGATTTCCTTCGGATTGAGCCGCGCATCACGCGAAACGATCGCGACCTGACATTGGATGTTGAGTTTGTCTTGACCCGTGGTCCCCGGGTGTTTGTGGAACGCATCGACATTGAAGGGAACACAGCAACGCTTGACCGTGTGATACGGCGTCAGTTCCGCGTTGTGGAAGGTGACCCCTTCAACCCACGCGAGATCCGCGAGAGTGCAGAGCGGATCCGCGCACTTGGGTTCTTTGCCGAGGCTGAAGTGGAGGCCCGCGAAGGATCGAGTGGCGATCAGGTTGTCGTGGATGTTGATGTGGTCGAACAACCAACCGGATCGCTGAGCCTTGGCGGCAATTATTCAAGAAATGACGGGTTCGGGGTCGCGATCGGCTTGCAAGAACGGAACTTCCTGGGCCGGGGTCAAACCATTGGGTTGACGTGGTCCAGCGCTGATAACTCGGAACAGTATATCTTCAATTTCACCGAACCATTTCTGCTTGGACGCGATCTGAGGTTCGATTTCAACATCGGATACAGCGAAGAAGACTCAAGCTTTGCATCCTATGACAGTGAACGGCTTTTCTTCCGACCTTCTTTGACGTTCCCGTTGGGTGAACGCACACGAATGGCTGTCCGGTATTTCTATAACGATATCGAGATGATTACGCGCGCCGCTGGTATTACCAGCGCAACAATAACCAATGAGATCGCACAGGGTTCATTAAGCTCGGCTGGCATCGGGTACACAATCAGCTACGACAGTCGACGTAGTGGACTAGATCCAAACTCCGGCGTCCTCCTCGAATTGTCGCAGGACTTCGCGGGCATCGGAGGCGACAACGAATATGTCAAAACGACTGCACGAGCCGTGGCTCAGACACGTATCCTGAGTGAAGAAGTAACATTGCGGGCGACATTGGAAGGCGGCGCGTTGGCCTGGAGTGGAAATAACGCAAGTCGCATTGTCGACCGCTTTATTTTGGGTCCGGCGATCATGCGCGGGTTTGAACCGGCGGGTATCGGACCGCGCGACCAGTCGGGCGGAGCAGATGACGCCTTGGGCGGAAACTTGTACGCTGTTGCGCGATTTGAAGCCGAATTTCCAATCGGATTGCCTGAG
>CAZMRS010000324.1:0-3715 GCA_964568435.1 uncultured Boseongicola sp.
CGCACAGAACAAGTTCGTCGTTGATGGCCGCGAAGTTGATATCGCCGCCATTTCAAGCGTCGCAGTGAAGATCGTCGAAGGCGAAAAAGATGATATCTCTGCGCCGGGGCAATGTCTTGCTGCACTGGATTTGCTGACGGGGCTGCCGGATGAGAAGAAAGCAGCCCACCTTGAACCGGGCGCTGGTCACTATGGAATTTTCGCAGGCAAAAGTTGGCGCAATAATATTCGCCCGCTTGTTCTTGATTTCATCGACGCCAATACGCCGCGCACCGCGCGTCGTAAGAAAAGCGCCTAATCACGTCCAATTGACGGCAGCACCGCCAGGCAAAGCAGCTCTGGCCCGGAGCGGATAATCCATTGCGTAATCGTGCGCCTCGCAAAACCCGCCGATCCAGGCATCATCCATTAAGATAAAGTCCAGAACCGACGCCAGAAACTCTGGATCCTGGGCGCGTGTGCGCACGTCGTCGAGACCTGCGCCCGTTGATCCAAGAAAAACGCCCATCAGATCATCCGTTGCTGCCAGCCAACCCAGGGCTTCAATGGCCAGTACTTCGGCTGAATCACGCGCAAGTGGCGTCACGCTCTGTCTCCTGGAAAGATTTTCTTAAGAATTGGCTGAAAAGACTAACCGCAAAGGAACAAATGTAAACAATTTCGAGATATCGCATGGCGAACCACATTTTATTTCTGGGTGAGTCGGCTCCAGACCGCATGTTGTATGCGTCGCTATTGCGAAAAAATCATTACCAAGTCAGCACAGCGGCGAACGTCGAAGAGGCGGTCGCAGTCGTTCGGCGCGGCATTCCGGACATTGTTTTGGTCGGAATGACCGAGGGATCGCCGGGTGCCGCGATGTCCTCCCTCAAAGCCCGGCGCGTTGTAAGCCCATCAATTGGTGCACCCAATGTCATCTTGTTGGATCAAAACGCCACCTCCGCACGACGTCTGGAAGGCCTTGTTGCCGGAGCGCGCGATGTTCTTTCCTCAGAAACGGACTCACTCGTGTTGCTTGCACGGTTGCGCGGAGTTTTACGTGAACTCGGTGGCCAGAGAGAGCGCATCCGAAGACAATCCGCTGCTGCAAGCCTCGGATTTGCGGAAAGTTCCTCGACATTTCAATCAGCTTCGTATGTCTCGCTCGTAACCGCGAACGCACCAAATACCGAGAGGCTGAATGCCCTTGAACAAGCTTTTGGTTCGCGTTTTTCGAACAAAAGTCTTGAAGAAGCCCTGTCGGGAACCTTGCGGCGACCAAGTGACGTTTACATTCTGGATTGCTCAACCGGCGCCACGCGAGAACTGTTATCCGCGCTTCCAGATCTTCGCGCCCGCGATCATTCTCGGCACGCTGCCATCCTTGTCATTCACAAGTCTGGAGACTGGGATGGGGCTGTAGCGGCCCTTACAGGAGGTGCGTCCGACCTGACTGACGACATAGCAACCAGCGATGAGATCATACATCGTGTTAAGGTGTTGATGAGGCAAAAAGCGGCCGCTGACGACTTGCGACGGAACACAGACAACGGCCTAAAGCTTGCAGCGACCGACCCACTGACCGGGCTGTACAATCGTCGCTATGCAGAGACATACTTCGATGACGTTATTCAAAATTCTGAGGCCACGCGCGAGCCGTTCGCCGTGATGCTTGTGGATATCGATCACTTCAAAGCCGTGAATGATAGTTACGGGCATGGCAACGGGGACGTTATTCTGAAAGAAATCGCCCGTAGGATGAAAGATAACCTACGCTCGATCGATCTGGTCGCGCGATATGGAGGCGAGGAATTCTTGGTCGTCATGCCCGGGACAGACAGTGAACGCGTCGGTCCGGTGGCGAACAGGCTTAGGACCTGTATTTCCGATTTCCCAGTTCAGCTTTCGGACGGTCACGAAATTTCGGTGACAGTAAGCGCAGGGGTCACTATTGGAGGATTGCCGGAATTCCGGGCGGCGGGCACGGCTTTCGGATCGCCGAGCACACGAGGCGGGAATTACCGTCTTGCCGAGTATCTGATCGGATTGGCCGACAAAGCTCTCTACACCGCGAAAGCCGCCGGTCGGAATCGGATCGAGTTCGCGCTCAGTCCCGTCTGAGCCTCCTTAGGTCGCGCGATAGCCGTTCAGCATATGCGACGCGTTCTTCAACTTTCATTTGAGACAACTGGGAAATCAAAAGACTCTCACCAATACTCTGACGCCGCAAGGCGACGTCTCGTTGTTTTTGCAAGAGGGCCTGCACCATCTCCGCGTCGAACGGTTCTGCCTGTATCGCTGCAAGCAATGCTTCGAATTGCTGCCGCAAATCTGTGCGGTTCTCGCGAAGCCTGTCCCCGTTTTTACGCACCTCGCCATAGAGCGCTCGGCGTTGCTCGGGGGCAAGGGCGCGCAAGAAAGGTGCGCCCACCAGCGACCGCGCGGGGCCATCTACCTTGTCGCGCGGCGGGCCATCGCGATTGGCGAAAAACGCGCCCAAGACAATGCCGACTACAAGCATGTTTGCGATCAGCGACGCGCCGAGCAGTGGCATAACCCAGCGACGTTTCTTTGGTTGAGGTGTGTCGGTCATCCGTCCACCTCCGTTCCAGAAAAGCCTTCAAGCCCGACCGCAGGAAGAAATGCCGACACATCGAAATCAGCACTTTCGCCTAACAACGTTGCCCCGAATTCTGACGACGGCATTTGAAAGCCGATCCATACGCCAGCAATTGTTGCTGCAGCGAGACCAGACACGGGAAATAAGCCCGTCAACCAGCGTCCGAGGTTTGACTCTGATGACCTAGTCGATTCCGCAGGGGCTGAAAGCCGTGCCGTCGCGTCCAATGCGTCGGCTTCCAGCCGCGCCAGGAAGCTTTGGCTGGGCACGGGCGCATCTTCCCTGGCACTTTCAAACAGAGCCTCAAGCGCTTTGTCGTCTGTGGTCTTATCTGTCATCTTCATATCCCAATTCGGCGCGTTTTCCTTGCAGAGCTGCCCCGAGCGCGCGTTTGCCGCGTGCTGTGAGACTTTCCACCGCTTCAACTCCAATGTCCATGATCTGAGCGATCTCCGGGTTGCTCAGTTCTTCAATGTGACGCAGTACGACAGCCTGTCGTTGACGCTCCGGCAAGGTTGCCAATGCGGCCCGTAATGCGTCATGTCGTGCTTCGTTTGTCATCTGCTCGACCACGCTCTGCAAATCTGCCTCAGGTTCGGCGATCGCATCGATGTCCACCGATGGTTTGCGGGCGCGGAGCCGATCGGTACACAAATTGACCAGTACTCGAAAACACCAGGTGGACACTTTTGCTTCGCCTTGTCGCCACTCGGGGGCAATCTTCCAAAGTCGGACCAACGTTTCCTGCACAACGTCTTCCGCCTCGCTCTGGTCCGAAAGAACACGGCTGGCGTGCGAAAGGAGCCGTGGGGCCAGTCGCGCGATGAGAAGCCGCGCCGCACTTTGGTCGCCGTTCCCAACAGCCACAAGCAGCGCGGAGTCGGACGCGCCGTCGGTAGAGGAAACAGGTTGAGCATTGAGCATTGACACAAATCAGCCGTAACGCCGGATCGCCTGTCGGGCAATCCGGCGTTTTTGTTTGGTGCTTCAAGAGTACGCAGGATTACCCACCGCGCTTGCCACCTTTGCCGCCCTTGCCACCACGACGCTCAGCCATTTTCTCTTGAAAGGCTTCAGACTCGGCTTCGCTGATCCCGCCCGGGTTGTCCGTGTCGG
>CAZMRS010000325.1:0-3697 GCA_964568435.1 uncultured Boseongicola sp.
GAGCTCTTGATTGAGTACCAAACGGGCGGAGCGTAGAACACCGTCTTTCAGGTCGCCGCTTATGGATACGCCGTCGCCCGAAATTACGTTCCCATTCTCATCGGTGATCAAGACGCTGCCATCAATCTCCAGGACGTCAGTGCGGCTATCGTAAACCACGCGCTCGGCGCGCAACTCGGTGCCCTGATAAAAGACAATGACGTTGCCCGATGCGGATAGTCGGCCAACAGGATCCACTTCCACACTGTCTGCGACAAGCGTCGCTGTGGCTTGTGCGAATGCAATAGACGCACTTGCAAAAACCACAATGCATGCGGAAAACAGCTTTCGGATCATCCGTCCTCCAAATGTAAAAGCAGTCCAAGCGGTAACAAGACCGCAGCAATTGGAGGACCCCAGGCTGCAAGGATCACAGGAATTTGGCCGTTTTCACCAAGTATTGCCGCAAAGTTTCGTACGAAATAAAGGCTAAACCCAAGGGCCAACGCCAACATCACCATTAGCCCGCTGCGACCCATGCGGGTGTGGCGCATTGTAAAGCCTGCACCCACTAAAACCATGGATATCAGCAGAATTGGCAGTGCGAGTTCTGTGTGAAAAAACGTGCGGTGGTTTCTCGCTGAAAAACCTGCGGCCTCGAGTTGAGCAATAAATTTGGGTAACTCCCAAATTGGTATCGATGACGGAGTGCCAAAACTATCAAGAATTTGATCGCGAGTGAGATTAGAGGCCAAACTCATCCGGTCGGCCGTAAACGCAACTTGCTCCGGGATGCGCGCGTTCGTATCAAACCGCCATTCTTTAGCGCCCTCGATCTCCCAAGCACCAATCACAAGTCGTGCTCGGTCTGCCTCGATCCGATAGCTGGGCCGGCCTTCTGCATCAAAGCCAAGAAAGGTCGCATCAATCAGTTCGGTCCCGTCAAGGTTCGACCTCGCCGCGCGAATAACTGTTTGCCCAGTGCTTGTGCCCTGGCGTAGCCAAAGGCCCTCACGAGAGACTGATACAGTAGAAGCGCCCGTGTCGTTAAGACGCCCGGCCACGACTTCGTACTGCTTGGAGGTCGCTGCAACGATCGGATTAAAAACCCCGACCGCCACGACCCCAATCAGCAGAGTAACAAAGAGAGGAGCCGCGAGGCTTCTTAAAGCCGAGCGACCTGAGGCCCGCGTGACGACAAGTTCTGAAGATCGCGCCAAACCCAGAAACAGAGCCAGGGTGGCCAGGATCATTATCAAAGGCAAAATTCGGTAAAGCGTTTCAGGAACATTGAGCGCGGTCAGCGTCAAGATCATTCCAAAACCGGCCTCTGAGGATCCGAAGCGCCGAATTTGCTCGATCAAGTCTATAAGGAAGAGGATGATAAAGAAGATCATCAGCGTCGAAACGACGGCCTTCAGGAAACGTTTTGCGAAGTAAAGATGCAACGTCATGTCGGAGCCTCTTCAACTCGCCGTGGTCTCCTCAAAAGAGCGGGCCTTGACGCCAAGAACAACAGAATGCCCGCGAGGATAAAGCCCGACAGTGGCCCCAAATAGGCAGCGAACCAGAGATCAGCGTTGGATTGCACCACGTCCTGCCCCATCCGGGTGAGCATCTGAATCATAATGAGGGCTCCGATGGCCCCAACAATCTGTCGCCAGATACCAAATCGGGAAAATCCACCCAGGAGAAGGGCTGCAAAGCCGACAATCGGAGCTACCATACCGTTCAACGCATTTCCAAACCGTTCATGTGCCTCGGACACGAGTGTGTTTCGAGAGGCACCAGTCAGGGCTTGGGTGGTTTCGGAAGCGGATAGAAGCACCGCTGTGCTCAACTCCTGAGGTCGTATCCCAGCCCCTCCACCAAGCTCTACGAGTCCACTGAGGTCGAAAGCAAAGTCGTCAAACCGTGTGACAGACAAAAGGCGTGTCTCTGCGTCATACGCCTGAGCCATTCCATCAAACATAATAAGTGTCGGAGCGTTCTCACCGCGGATTAACAGCGCTTCACGCGCGGTGTATGTTACCTGCGCTCCGGAATCCCTGGCGTCTGAAAGGAAGATATTCAGTAGTTCTCCTTGGGGCGAAATCTCACGAATATAGAATGTCACCTGGTCTGCAGGATGGATAAACTGTCCCTCTGTCAAAAGGCGTGCCGTCATGTTCTGAGCAATCTCGTCGCTTCGAATTGCCAGCTGACGCAAGCTGGACGGTACCAGGAAATGCCCAAGGACAGACGCGAGAAGAGCGACAATCACGCCGAAAAACAAAACTGAACGCGCCAGCCGCCACGGGGAAAACCCAGTTGCCTGCACGACGATGAGTTCACTTTCGGTCGTCAATCGATTGGTCACATAAAGCGTACCCGCGAATGCCGCGATGGGCAGCACAATGCGGATGACATTTGGCAAGGAAAGAATTGAAAACTCAAGGAAAACAGCGGCAGATTGACCATTTGCGATCAGCTGATCAAACAGGACAACGGCGCGGTTAACCCAGTACACAAGAACCAGAACCAACGCAAAAAAACCAAACAGCACCATCAGCTGTGACAACAAGTATTTGTCGAATCGTCCAATCATGCCGAGCCGCTCATCTAACTGTCGCCAGCTTAAAGCACAGCGAACCTCGAGAGAACAGCGGTTGCGGTCCGAAAAGGGTTGTTATCGGCTGGTCTTGGCCGCCCGCGACATCTAGGGTTAAGCGTGAAAATGGAGAGCGTGATATGACCACTTTGCCAAACATTTCAGTTTCTCCGATCGATCTCGATCACCTGCAGGAGTTCGAAGGTCTGATTGCGATATTTGTTCCAGAAAGTGGCAAGCTCGATCAGTCTGCTCGCCGATTGAACAGGCATTCCCGCGGCGCTCTTGAACGGTTCGTCGAAAGCCAGACATTCTCAGATTTGAAAGAAGGTGACGCGCATCTTCTAAGCTACCCAACGGGATTGCACGCGACGGGTATATTGGTCATCCGGTTGGACCGTCGTCAGAGCCCAAGTGCAGAACGCCGAGCTGGTGCGGCCATTGGGCAACGAGCCGGAGATACGCCGATAGTCGCGCTCGCCGGTGGGCGTCAGAAGCTATACAATATCTTCCTTGGCTGCAGCTTGAGGTCATACGCCTTTGAAGCGCATAAGAGCGACCGAAAAGACAAGCCGCGTGATGTTGCCTTCATGGCGACGAAGCCGGAAGCGCATGAGGCTGACCTTGATCGGGCAAACGCGATTGCGGAGGGTGTTTATTTCGCCCGCGACCTCGTTAACGAGCCCTCCAACGTTTTGACGACAACTGAGTTTGCCGAACGTCTTCACGAACTCAGAGAACTGGGTGTAAAGGTAGAGGTGCACGACGAGAAAGACCTCAAAAAGCTTGGCATGGAAACACTTCTGGCGGTTGGCCAAGGCAGTGTTTCACCGTCGAAGGTCGTTGTTATGGAGTGGACCGGAGGTGGGAAAACTGCGCCGCTCGCACTTATCGGGAAAGGCGTCGTGTTTGATACGGGCGGTATATCGCTCAAACCTGCGGCCGGTATGGAATCCATGACGATGGACATGGGAGGGGCAGGGACTGTTGCGGGCGTTTTGCGCGCGCTCGCTCTCCGCAAAGCCTCCGCCAACGTTGTTGGCATGGTTGGCTTGGTTGAAAACATGCCTGACGGTGAGGCGCAGAGACCGGGCGATGTCGTGCGTTCCATGAAGGGAGACACCGTCG
>CAZMRS010000326.1:0-3693 GCA_964568435.1 uncultured Boseongicola sp.
GAGTTAAGCGGCGCGAAGAACGTCCCTGCCGTGAGGCTCTTCCCAGTCAATAATTGGATTGATCGGGATGATGCGGTGCGGGTTTATGCTTTCGTGGCTGTAATGGTAATGGCGGACGATGTGGTCAAAGTTGACCGTCTCACCAACGCGCGTCCCATTCGGGGCAACCCACTGATAAAGCTCGCGCGTGTAAGCCCATAGGTTCGGATAGTCGATCAAACGCGCCCGGTTACACTTGAAGTGCAGGTGATACACCAGATCGAACCGGAATAGGGTGGGTACCAAACGCCAGTCAGCCTCGGTGATCTGATCGCCCATCAGATAGCGATTTGTGGACAGCCGTTCTTCCAACCAGTCCAGCGTTTCAAACAGTTCAGTGACCGCGCCATCGTAGGCGTGCTGCGATGTCGCGAAGCCAGATTTGTAAACGCCATTGTTCAGCGTGTCGTAGATACGGGAATTCACCACTTCGATATCGTCACGCATGTGCGCGGGCCAATAGTCATCGTGGTTTCCGGTCAGCTCATTGAATGCCGAATTGAACATCCGAATGATTTCAGAGCTCTCATTTGAGACAATCGTTTCGCGCTTCTTGTCCCAAAGGATCGGCACCGTCACGCGCCCCGAGATGCCGGGATCGGCTTTCAAGTAAACGTCGCGCAGGAAAGGCAGGCCATAAAGCGTGTCGCCTGTGGCCTCCGCATAGTCATCGGCTAGTGTCCAGCCATCCGACAGCATATCCGGGTGGACGACAGATACGGTGATCAAGTCTTCCAAGCCTTTGAGCTTGCGGAAAATGAGAGTTCGATGCGCCCAGGGACACGCGTACGACACGTAGAGATGGTAGCGATCGGCTTCAGCTTCGAAACCGCCTTCTCCAGAAGGGCCGGCGCTGCCGTCAGCTGTGATCCAGTTGCGGAATTTCGCGGTGGAACGGACGAATTTGCCGCCGCTTGATTTTGTATCATACCAAACGTCATGCCAGACGCCGTCTACGAGTTGACCCATGGTTATTCTCCTTTGCGGTGAATATGGCGCTTTCTTCGGACAAAGGTATCCCCACCAGCTCATAGACTATGTGCAAAAATGCGGAGACATGGCCGATTGGCAAGGCTGGCTCTGTATGCGCTCACTTAGTGAAGCACACAAGATCAGGTGGTTGCAGGCCAATTGTTTCAATTTTCTGTCGCGAATTCAGTGTTTTCTTTGAAATAAGCGCGAATCGTTCCATGTTTCATGTCCGGGGGTGCTGCAATGTCTGAATTTTTGCCAAAAGAGGTGCGCGAAGGGTTAAGGGTTGCCCAGAAAAAAGCGCGCGAAAAGAAGAGCCGTCTGCGGGTACAAGTCGGCGACCAACTTTTCACCATTCTGCGATACTGGGACGAAGGGTTTGCGCTGGATGCCGAGGACGCACCGCATTTGCGTGGTCTGGTCGATGTCTACGACGGCGGCCGACACTTGTCGCAGTGTTTGATTGTGGCGTCGGAAGAAGCCGCCGGCGAAATGGTTTACGAATTCAAACGCGAAACCATGGCTGCGGACCATGCGCCAATTGACTACGAGAAACCGGACAACGCTCCGGTTGCGTTGATCGGTCGGGCCTAGGCCTCAGGTTTTCCAGTCAAAGAAGTCATCGCCTGCGCGAGCCAGCAGGCATTGTGCGAGATCTGTGCCAATCGCCTCGCCGTCTTCAAACGAACCTGTGCGTGTGTCGCTGAGCGCTTCTGATCCGTCAGTCCTCAGGATTTCGCCGACGAGTGTGATGCTGTTTCCGTCAAGAGTGGCGAGACCCGCGATGGGGGTTTCGCATGATCCGTCCAGAGCCCTAAGGAATGCGCGCTCTGCCGCCAGCCGATGCCCGGTTTCGGTGTGGTGAAGTGCGTCTAGCATCTCTGCTGCCCGCGTGTCGTCCGCGCGGCGCTCGATCCCAATGGCACCTTGCGCGACGGCGGGAAGCATTTCACCTGTTTCGATAGGGGACGCAGGCACATCGCTCATGCCGAGGCGGTTCAGGCCAGCCATTGCAAGGAACGTGCAGTGAGCAACGCCATCTTCCAATTTCTTCAGCCGTGTCTGAACGTTGCCGCGGAATTCGATCACTTCGAGATCAGGGCGTTTGTTCAGAAGCTGCGCTTTGCGCCGCAAGGAAGAGGTGCCGACTTTTGTCCCTTTTTCCAATCCCGACAGCGAACCGCCAGCAGGAGAGATAAATGCGTCGCGCACATCCTCTCGCGGTAGATAGCAATTGAGCAGAAGCCCTTCAGGCTGTTCGACCGGCATGTCCTTCATGGAGTGGACCGCGATATCGATGCGCCCGGCGAGCAGATCGTCTTCGATCTCACGGGTGAACAACCCTTTGCCGCCGATCTCTTTCAAAGGCCGATCAAGCACGCGATCGCCGGTCGTCTTAATCACAACAATCTCGAATGCCTCGGCGGGTAGATCGAAGGCGGCAGATAGGCGGTCGCGCGTTTCATGCGCCTGGGCTAAAGCGAGCGGAGAGCCACGGGTGCCAATTCGGAACGGGTTCGCAGGATCGGGTAAAGTCGTCATAAAGATCTGTTTAAGGGCGTCAGAAAAATCTGACAACTCATTGTATTGACAAACTTACGCCGGGCTGGGACCTCTTCTAGGGACTGACGAAGGTACCACTCAATGAAGAACGACAAGTTAATCCTGCGCGCGCTGGCCGGAGAAACCCTTGAGACCCCCCCAATTTGGATGATGCGACAGGCCGGGAGATACCTTCCCGAGTACCGCGCGACCCGTGCTCAGGCCGGAGATTTTCTGTCGTTGTGCTACAATTCCGAGTTGGCTGCAGAGGTTACCTTACAGCCTATTCGCCGCTATGGCTTTGATGCGGCTATTCTTTTTGCAGATATTCTTTTGGTACCCGATGCGCTGGGCGCGGATCTTTGGTTCGTCACAGGCGAAGGGCCACGTCTTTCAACGATCACGGATCAATCGGGTGTTGACGCGTTGAAACCAGCCGACGCGATCCATGATCACCTCGCGCCTGTCTACGGCACTGTCAAGACTTTGGCGGCTGAACTGCCGAAGGAAACCACGCTCATTGGTTTCGCGGGCGCACCCTGGACGGTGGCGACCTACATGATCGCGGGGCGCGGGACACCGGATCAGGGGCCCGCCCATGCCTTGAAAGACCAGAATCGTCCGGTGTTTGAAGCCTTGATGGAGCGTATTACCGAGGCGACCATCGCCTATCTTGGCAAACAGATTGAAGCTGGCGCGGAGGTGATCAAACTGTTTGATAGCTGGGCCGGTTCTCTGAAAGGGCAGGATTTTCAGAACTTTGCGTTAGAGCCAGCGAAGCGGATCATCGCGGCGCTGAAAGCGGATTATCCGGACATTCCCATCATCGCATTCCCGCGCGAAGGGGGCGAGAACTACATCGGGTTCGCCAAGGCGACGGGGGCGGATTGTGTGGCTTTGGACAACTCGGTGGACGCTGACTGGGCGGCTGCGAATGTGCAGGTGGATAGCTGCGTGCAGGGCAACCTGAAGTCGTCGCATATGGTGACCGGCGGTCAGGATTTGGTCGACGAGGCGAGCGCGATTTGTCGAGCGTTTTCAAAGGGTCCACATATTTTCAACCTAGGTCACGGGATCACGCCGGATGCGGACCCCGACAACGTTCAACTGATGATCGACACGGTGCGCGGTGGGGCCTGG
>CAZMRS010000327.1:0-3679 GCA_964568435.1 uncultured Boseongicola sp.
GGTACGGCATCGATGTTCCTGACGCCGGTTCTTGTCGCGACTTTGATCCTTGGTCGGAACGTTGCGGTTTGGGCTTATCTCGTCAGCTTTGCGGCTGCCATGACGGGGGCCTACGCTTATTTCGCACGTGGGCAGGAGTTCTGGGCGGCAGTTTTGCCCGAGGCGCACAAGTATACGCAGCTCTTCTGGATTTGCGTTGTTGTCCTGATTGTCGGTTTTGTCGCGGTCCTTGTGGGCTCAAGCAGCCGCGCCGGGGTTGCGAGCGAAACCTGACATTGCTATCCGGTCACTAATCCCGACCGCTTTGATCGGGATTAGGATTGGGACTGCAGGTGAACGAACCCGAGACAGGTCTGAAAGTACGCGGGGTGAGCCGGGATTTCGCCGGACGCCGCGTTGTCAATGATGTCTCGCTGGATGTTGCTCGTGGGCAAGTCATGTGCCTTCTCGGCCCTTCCGGTTGTGGCAAGTCCACGACCCTCCGCATCATCGCAGGCGTCGACCGTCAAAGCGCGGGTTCAGTGCAAGTCGGTGACAAGATGATCTCGGACGGCAATGTGCATCTGCCTGCAGAACACCGTCATATCGGTTTGATGTTTCAGGATTTCGCGCTGTTTCCGCATCTGTCGGTCTGCGACAACGTGGCCTGCGGACTGCGCACCGACAAACGGGACAAGATGCTGCGCGTCGGCGAGCTTCTTGAACGGGTCCACCTCGAAGGATTTGAGACCGCCTTTCCCCATGAGCTCTCCGGTGGGGAACAGCAGCGCGTGGCACTTGCGCGCGCCCTCGCGCCGCGCCCTCGGGTCATGTTGATGGATGAGCCGTTTTCCGGTCTCGACAACCGTTTGCGCGACGGTATCCGCGACCAAACCTTGGATATTCTGAAAGACGAGGGCACTGCTGTTTTGCTGGTCACGCATGAGCCTGAAGAAGCCATGCGTATGGCGGACGAGATAGCATTGATGCGGGCGGGCGAGATTGTTCAACGCGGCGCGCCCTACAATGTGTACAACACACCTGTCGACAAAATGGCGGCAGCATTCTTTAGCGACATCAATGTGATACGGGGCGAAGTTCAAGGTGCACTGACGGACACACCTTTTGGTGGCTTTCTTGCGCCCGGCTTCCCTGATGGCACAGATGTCGAGATCGTTATTCGCCCTCAGCACATTCGCATCGACTTTGACCGACATGGCAAAGGTCCCAACCCAACCCCGGAAGACGGCACACCAGCGAGAGGGGTCGTGCTACGCAGCCGTTTCATGGGCAATGAAAGTCTTGTTGAATTTCGTATGGACCATGACGGGTCGCTTCTGAAGGCGACGGTGCCTTCAGTTTTCCTGCCAAGCGAAGGTACCGCATTGTGGCTGATGATCCGTCGCGATCGGTGTTTTGTCTTCCGGAAAAAAGACTAACCAGCATCCTGAGCGTCAAGGTAGTCGGCCAACGTTTTGCCGGGCTCCTCTTCGAACGTTTCAAAAGACACGTCGAGTGTTTGAATGCGATCCACGCGGAACACCCGGAAATCATCGCGCAGCTCGCACCAGGACGTCAGCGTCCAGACGCGGCCCCAGTACTCCATCTGAAGTGGTCTGACGCGCCTTTGGGTTTCGGGCTCTTCAGGTGCAGCATAGGTGATGTCGACCTTGCGTCGCGACCGGATTGCGGCACGAAGCGGTGCCATGTGGACGAAACCTCGCGCGGCCTCGGCAAAAGGATACACCGCAAAGCCCCAGCCCGAGGCAGGGGCGGCGCGATCCTCTGGCAAAACCGCATCCACCTTTGCGGATAAGCTGGCAGCAGCGGTCTTAAGCTCATCGTCCGCCGCTTTTGATACGACGGCGAGGCCAAGGTGAAGCGCCTCAAGTTCCGTAAGTGTCAGGTTTAATGGTGGCAGCGTGATGGGCGCCGTCATCATGTAACCCAACCCACGTTCCCCCTCGACAGGGACGCCGCTTGCAATAAGCGTATCCATGTCCCGATAGAGCGTACGCAGCGATATGCCCAGGCGTTCGGCCATATCGCTGCCGCGGTGCAGCCGCCCGTCTCGCAGGATTTGAATAAGTTCAAAAAGGCGATCTGTGCGGCGCATCTGTTAGTCCATTCGCCAAAAAATTGGTGCGTGACGCATCTCGACGGTCGCGCCATCGATCATTGCGCCAAAGGCGGCAAAATCAGGTTCTTGCATAACAGCCTCGGCAGCCGACAGAGCCTCTTCCATCGACGGCCATTCGATGATGTCGGTCCAAACTCCATTCTCGTCTTTGACCAGAAAGCGTCGGATCAAACTGCCGCGCGCCCGAAGCATGCTCCCTGTATCGCGCGCGGCAGCCAGGAACGCGTTTTCGTCCGATCCGTCGATCAGCTTGAAGCTGACGATCTCCATAACCGGAGACGGGGCCGCTGACTCATTCTTAGTTGCGCTGGCCGCGTCTGCTGGGGCGTACAAAAGCGTGAAGGATAGGGCGGTCTGTGGTGGTCGAAACATGTCTGTCGTCCTTGATTCGGGGTTTCAATGCCCTCTGCTTACAGACCCCCAACTGACATAAACCTGTCAGTTGTGTTTTGTACTGTCAAATTATCTCCAATTTTGCCGCGTTCTTGCGGCATTGCGGCATTTCCCGCTTTTCACGGCACCAACCCGCGCCTACATAAACGCTTGGATTTTTACGGAGACCTTAAGTCATGCTGAACAATATTGGCCTTCCCGGCTTGCTTCTCATCGCCGTCGTTGTGCTGGTGCTTTTTGGCCGCGGCAAGATCTCGTCCCTGATGGGTGAGGTCGGCAAAGGTATCACCGCCTTCAAGAAGGGCGTGGATGACGGCAAAAAGGAAATTGAAGAGCAAGCCTCGGATGTTGCGCGCGACGTGACGCCTGAGGACGAAGAAAACAAAGACAAAGCCTAAAGAGCGGGGCGTCCAAAGCCATGGATATCGGCTGGACCGAACTGCTTGTCATTGGGGTCGTCGCGTTGATCGTCGTCGGCCCAAAAGACCTGCCCGGCATGTTCCGCGCCCTTGGCCAGTTCACGGCCAAGATGCGGCGGATGGCGCGCGAGTTTCAGCGCGCCATGGAAGACGCTGCAAACGAAAGTGGCGTGAAAGATACAGCCTCTGACCTTCGTGATCTGACGAACCCCAAGAAGATGGGTTTGGACAAGATCAAGGAAGCCGCGAGCAGCTTTGATCCCACCAAACCGAGCGAGGCCGCGAAAAACATTGGTCCTGAGACGGCAAAGCTGGCTGAGGAGCGCGCCGCAGAAGCTAAGGCCGTGCGCGAGGAACAAGCTCGCAAAGCACGCGAAAACGCCGAGGCGAACGCCGCGAAGTGGTCGAAGCCAGATGGCGATGCGATTGAGGAAGCAGCACCAGAACCCAGCACTGCAAAAGACGCTCCGAAACCGGAGGCGGGTGGATGAGTGACGTAGATCACGACGAAATGGCGGAAAGCGCCGCCCCGCTGATCGAACATCTGGCCGAACTGCGCACGCGTCTGATTCGGTCTGCGCTCGCATTTATCGTCGGCATGGTGATTTGCTTCACTGTCTGGAATCCGATTTTTGACTTTCTGACTGCCCCGCTTTGCCAAGCTTTGGCCGAGAACGGACAGGAGGGCTGTGGCCTCATTCTGATCAAACTTCAGGAAGGCTTTTTTGTCGCCATCTCGATCTCGCTT
>CAZMRS010000328.1:0-3668 GCA_964568435.1 uncultured Boseongicola sp.
GCGAAGGCCATCTTATCGGAAAACAATCCCGCCAAAGCCGTGCAGGAAAGTTTCACCTCGACCCCGAAACGCGTGGCATTGGTGTAAACGAACAAGGCGCCTTTGCAGAGTATCTGAAGTTACCCGCCTTCAACGCCGTGCCCTTGCCAGACATGATCGATGACGAAATCGGCGCGATCCTGGATCCCTTGGGCAATGCTGTACACACCGCCTTGAGTTTCGATCTTGTCGGCGAAGACGTCCTGGTGACCGGCGCTGGCCCCATTGGCATCATGGCAGCAGCAGTGGCGCGCCACGTCGGCGCGCGTCATGTGGTCATCACCGATTTGAACGCTGACCGGCTCGCGCTGGCTGAAAAGGTCGTGCCTGACGTGGTCACTGTAAACGTTGGTGAAGAGGACTTGGCTGATGTTGTTCCTCGGCTTGGTATGAAACAGGGCTTTGACGTTGGCCTTGAGATGTCAGGCAACCAACGCGCGCTCGATCAGATGGTCGAAACCATGACAATGGGCGGACGCATTGCGCTTCTTGGTATCCCGCCCGGAAAATCGCCCGTCGATTGGTCGCGCATCGTTTTCAAGGCCATCACGCTGAAAGGCGTCTATGGCCGCGAGATCTTCGAGACCTGGTACAAGATGATCGCAATGCTCGAGAACGGTTTGGACGTTCGCAATGTCATCACGCACCGGATGTCGGTTGACGATTTCAAACAAGGGTTCGAGATTATGAAGTCGGGCCGCTCGGGAAAGATCGTGCTGGACTGGACAGGACAGGCGGGCTGAGCGCCGCTATAACGACCTCGAAGCAATTCAAAGGACGTCACTCGATGAGCGATATGGTGTTTTGGGCGATAGCGACAGTCGCCCTTATTGTGGGCTTCCGCTGGTGGCAAAAGCGCGGGAAAAAATGAAGGCAAACGAGACACCCTGGCTTGCAATGGCGCTCAACAACGCATGGGCAAACGCCACGCTCTACAGCGCCATTCAAACGCTACCCGAAGGCGCGTTTGTCGCGCCTCGGCCCGGGTTCTTTGCGTCGCTCTCCGCCACGATGAACCATATCTACGAAGTTGATCTTTACTATCTCGATGCTTTGGAGGCCGGTGGCGCAGGGCGCGATGTTTTTGATCGGGAAGCCATCAACGACCCTGAGCAACTCGCGCACCTTCAAATGGGCGCGGACATGCGATTTGCCAGCTTTTGCAGCGGCATTACAGACGAGACATTGGCCGACCTGCGCGCGACGGTTCGCGGGGACTTGTCAGTTGAAGAAAACGTTGCCGCCTTGATCCTGCACCTTGTGCAGCATCAGGTGCACCATCGTGGACAAGCGCATGTGCAGTTATCTGACGCCGGCATTGCGCCGCCGCAACTCGATGATTTCTATCTGGAGTTTGGCCGTGTTCCGACGGCTGAGGCCTATTGGGGCTGACAGTGCCTAATGCGGCTCGACCGGGATACGTCCGTCCTCGGTGAGTGCAAAGCAAAGCCCATCTTCAAAAACGACCGGCACCAGCGGGTTCCCGTAGCCAGCGCCTGTGTCGATATTTACCCGGTTTCCGTAATGCGTCGGCTCGTCGATCGGTGTGTGTCCATGCACGATCAGCGCCTCGTGGCTTTCAAGCCGCCACAAGAACTCGTCGCGGATCCACAACAGGTCGTCTTCGTCTTGGGTATCCATCGGAAAACCGGGACGAATGCCCGCATGAACAAAGATCATCCCGCCGAACCGGTGGTAGAGCGGCATATTCTCGATAAAGGCGATGTGTTCCTCAGGCACGGCCTTGACCGCACGCGCATGAAGCTTGTCAGATTTCTCGAACAATCGCTTCTCAACACCGTAAGACCGCAGTGTGTCCCGGCCGCCCATCGATTCCGAAAGCCAGGTCAGCCCTTTGCGCAAACGACCGTCTGTCGTTTCGCCACGACGGATATAGTTTTCAAAGAACCGGTCGTGGTTCCCCTTGATTACCAGCCAGTCAGCACCGGATTCTATCCCGTCGATCAGGAACTGGATCACACCACGACTATTCGGGCCTCGGTCGTTCAAATCTCCGATATGAATGATGGGAGCCGGTCCGCCATCTCTCGCGACATCCATCGCAACAAGACGGTGCGCGATCTGAAGTTGCTCCAGATGCCCATGCACGTCCCCAATGGCATAAACGCGATCGCTCATAACTCGGCTTTAGGTCTGCAGAGGTTTAGGAGCAAGCCGTTTTCATCCAAACGGCTCGCTCCGTGGCGTGAAATCACCGGCCCGAGGGGTGCCGATGATTGTATTATCCGACGTCGAATTCCATCTGGCGGACTTGCGTGAAAAGGCCCGTCGATTCAAGTGCACCAATTGCCGGAGCAGGCACCGGTTCGTCCACATAAAGGAGAGCGATCGCATCGCCGCCTTTGTCAGATCGGCCAAGAGTAAAGTTTGCGATGTTGACGCCGTTGGCCCCCATCGAGTTCCCCAACGCACCGATGATTCCCGGGACGTCCTCGTTGGTTGTGTAGACCATATGCGCGCCGATCTCGGCGTCGATATTGATGCCTTTGATCTGGATGAAACGCGGCTTGCCGTCCGAGAATACCGTGCCCGCGATCGAGCGCTCCCGCTTATCTGTGACCACGGTCAGCTTGATGTAGGCATCAAACGCGCCGGTCTTGTCCTGCGTCGTCGTCGAAATATCGATGCCCCGGTCTTTTGCGATGATCGGGGCAGACACCATATTCACGTCCGGATTCGTGGCTTTCATGATGCCCGCGACCACGCTCGCGTTCAGCGCGGCTGTGTTCATCGTCGCGACCTGACCGTCGTAAAGCACGTTGATCGCGCGCACTGGCTCATCCGTCAGTTGCCCGACAAAGGCTCCAAGGTGACCTGCAAGTTTCAACCACGGCCCCATGACCTTGGCTTCTTCTGCTGTAACGGACGGCATGTTGAGCGCGTTCGACACCGCGCCAGTCAGCAGGTAGTCCGACATCTGCTCGGCAACCTGAAGTGCCACGTTTTCCTGCGCTTCCGTCGTTGCCGCGCCAAGGTGAGGCGTCACGACGACGTTTGGAAGGTTGAAGAGCGGGCTGTCAGTCGCGGGTTCCACCGCAAACACATCAAACGCCGCGCCGGCAACGCGGCCGTCCTGCAGGGCTTCAGCCAATGCTTCCTCGTCGACCAGACCACCACGTGCACAGTTCACGATCCGCACGCCCGGCTTCAGCTTGGCAATCGCCTCTCGGCTTAGGATGTTCCGGGTTTTGTCGGTCAGCGGCACGTGAAAGGTGATGAAATCGGACTTGGCAAGAAGCTCGTCCAACTCAACCTTGGTGACACCCATCTTGGCGGCACGTTCTTCGCTCAGGAACGGGTCATAGGCGATCACTTTCATCTTCAGACCCAGCGCACGTTCGCAAACGATCCCACCAATGTTGCCCGCGCCAATGACACCAAGTGTTTTTGCCGTCAGTTCCACACCCATGAAGCGCGACTTCTCCCACTTGCCCGCGTGCGTCGAGGTGCTCGCTTCCGGGATTTGGCGTGCCACGGCAAACATCATTGCAATGGCGTGTTCCGCCGTCGTGATCGAGTTACCGAAAGGTGTGTTCATCACGATCACACCTTTCTTCGAGGCGTTCGGGATATCGACGTTGTCGACCCCGATCCCGGCGCGGCCGATG
>CAZMRS010000329.1:0-2565 GCA_964568435.1 uncultured Boseongicola sp.
CTCTGATGCAGCCGGTGATGTGTTTTTCAATTTTGAGGATCTGGAAGGCGGTGCAGCAGGCGATCTTTTGCTTGGGGATCAGATGGATAACTATATCCATGGTGCAGCGGGCGATGACGAGCTTCAAGGGCGCTTTGGGGACGATACACTGGAAGGTGGCGCGGGTGCTGACACGCTGGATGGCAGCGGAAACACGGATACAGCAGCGTACGTTTCCAGTCCGTCCGGTGTTACGGTGTCGCTGTTTAGCGGAACGGCATCCGGCGGGCATGCGGAAGGCGATGTCTTCCTGAAGATAGACAATCTGATCGGCTCGGCATTCGGTGACGCGCTGACCGGGTCATTTAGCACCAACGAGATTGAAGGCGGCGCGGGTGCAGACACGATGAATGGCGGCGCTGGGCGCGATACACTGTCTTACGCGCGCGATGTTGCGGGAGTGACGGTCTCGCTTGATGCGGGAACTGCGTCTGGCGGCGATGCAGCTGGCGACAGCTTTGTGAATTTCGAGAACCTGCGCGGTGGGTTGGGGCATGATTCACTGACCGGCGATGGCACAGACAATTACATCCGGGGCGGCATGGGCGCCGACACGCTGACAGGTCTTGGAGGGAGCGATACGCTTCAGGGCGGAGTGGGCGCGGATGTACTTCATGGGGGCGATGGCTTGGACTGGGCGTCGTACTCGGGCGCCGTGGCAGCCGTCGACATTGACCTTCAGACATCAAGCTACAGCGGGTCGGATGCGGCGGGAGACACGTTTACGTCCATCGAGGCGCTGCGGGGGACAGCTTTCGACGACGTTTTGACGGGCGATGCTGGCGACAATTGGATCGAAGGCGGCTTGGGTGCAGATACTTTGACCGGTGGCGACGGTGTGGACACCCTGTCTTATGCGAACTCGAACACCCGCGTGGTTGTTGATTTGCTGAATGGGAATGTGGCGCTCGGCCATGCGGAGGGCGACGTGATTGCCGGTTTTGAAAACCTCAGTGGATCGCGATTGCCGGATCATCTTTTGGGGTCAAACGACGCGAATGTGCTGAGCGGCGGCAGCGGAAGGGACCTGCTGGAGGCACGCGGCGGGAACGATACGCTTGTCGGTGGAACGGAGGACGACGTTCTGCGCGGCGGTGCGGGCGCAGACGTATTCGTTCTGAACTTGGGCGACGGTGGCGATCGCATCACTGATTGGCAGGACGGGCTGGACCGGATTGATCTGAGCGATTTTGGGCTGACGTTTTTGAATGTGCAGTCAATGGCGACCGATCAGGGGGGCGGCAATCTCCTCGTCGATCTTGGAGGCGGAGACCGGTTTCTTATCGACAACTTTGGGCTGTCGGAATTCGACAGTGGCGACGTCATCGTATGACAATTTTGGAGGAGGCGCGCTTGAACGTTCCAACGGTTTCGAGCACTAAGATAGCATTGCAAACTACTGAAATCCCAGTATTTTTCATGCATATCGCGAAAACCGCCGGCAGCTATTTCAACGAAGTTCTCAAGTCTGCACTCGGTACCGAAACCTTGAGGGTGCATTGCGAGTTTTCGGTGGGCAGCAGCGAAGATCTTCGGGTTGCGCTTGAAAGTGGGGTTCGTGTTTTCAGTGGGCATGTCATGAACGCGCTTTGGGACGAGATGGCCGAGCCTCTGGGTATCTCATTCCGAAAGATCACACTGCTGCGCGACCCGATCGAACATCTCGCATCCCATCTGCTCTGGCTGGAGCAATACACCCGCGCGAACATGTGGAAACATTATCGAGACCTTGACCGGGCACATCAGATTGTCGCGGACCGGCTTTCGGCGATCGATCTGACAGACGTTGGCCAGTTGGACGACTATCTGACGAACCTGTCAGGCCTTGAGGTTCGTTTGTTCGACAACTGTCAGGCGCGCTACTTTCTCATGCAGGGGCGGCAGGACGTGAAGTCCTACAAGCCTTTGTGCCTTGCCGATGCAAGGGCGTTGTCCAAAGCGATCAAAGACTTCGATGCCATTGGATTTCAGGACAATCTTGGCGAAGACGTCCCAAGGCTCGGCCAGTCGGTTGGCCTTGATCTTCAATACGTCGACAAGCGCGTGAACACCGCCAATTCCACAAGCAAGATTGACACGACTAATCCGATTGTTCGCCAGGTTTTGAGCAAACGCACGATCCTGGATCAATGGCTTTGGCGGCACGCGCGGCAGGACCACGCCGCCCAGTCGCAGGTTCACAATGACTGAGGGTGTGCGTCAGCCAGGGGTCACGGTCGTTCTTGCGGTATACGAGCCTCGAGAGACCCACTTGCACCAGCAGATCGAGAGCCTTGCGGCGCAGAGCCTCCCAATTTCCAAGCTGGTCGTTGTGATCGCCGATTGTGCCTCGCAGAACCTGGTGCGGGAGTTCGGCAAGACCGGCCCGTGGGCCCTGGATACCGTGATGCCAGAGGCGCGGACGAGCTCGTATCGAAGCTTTGAGCTTGGATTGCGCCGGGCTGTCGACACATCGGAAGAAGGCGGCTTGATCGCCCTATGCGATCAGGACGACATTTGGCACGCCCACAAGTTGGCTGTGTTGGT
>CAZMRS010000329.1:2575-3659 GCA_964568435.1 uncultured Boseongicola sp.
TCTGAGGACTGCCTTGACCACTGATCCAGATTTGGCTGTGTTGGTCGAGCGTCAAAGCACGACTGGAGCCTCGTTGGTGCACAGCGACGCGCGGATCGTGGATGCGGAGGGCGAAGTCAAAGGGAGTTCTCTTTTTCGACGAGAGAAACGCCTGCTGTCGGGCGACCCACGCGACCTTCTGTTGCGTAATTGCGTGACTGGAATGACGACTCTCATCGATCGGGACGCGGCTTTGGCAAGTCTGCCGTTTCCGGCGCAATCCGCCGTGTTTTTTCACCACGATCTTTGGCTGGCGCTCGTCGCAAGTGTATTGAAGGGTGTGAGCCACGTCGATACCGCACTTGTCGATTATCGTCAGCATGGCGCAAACGTTGTGGGAGCGACTGGCGCTTGGGCCAAGGCACCCAGACTATTCTCGAAGGCGTGGATGCGCCATTGGGTGGGCAGTTACTCGGTTGCGACCTACCTCGCGAAAGCGCTTTATTTGCGAATGGAAGAGGTGACGGCGACCGGCGGCCTGCAGCCGAACCGCAACCGCCTTGGTCGATTGGCCCCGTACCTGAACGAGCATGCGCGTGGTGGTGCCTTGATCGTGGATGCTCTGAGGTATCTTCCCAAACATCTGTTTCATTCAAGACAGGCAGCGATGTTCGCGGCTGTACAATCTGCCCGCTCAATCTGGGCGCTGCGGCGTTGCTTTAAAGAAGGTTATTTCAAAGCCTTAGACGAGTTTGACCGAAAGAGTTTTGCGATGGCACCTGGGGCTCAGCCAACCCAGTCAGCCAAGCAACTGACAAAACCAAAAGAGATTTGGACGGCGGACCGATTTCGCGATGTACGGCTTAGCCGCAAGTTCGAGGTCCGCGTCGATCGTCAACTTGACGGGCGGATGGTGATTTTCGCGCCATCACTTAATCCGGCCGAGGTATTCGCTGGCATTGCCACGGCCATTGATATCGGGCTCGGCCTGGCAGATCGCGGCCATGATGTTGTGTTTGTTGCAACTGATCTACCGATCGCGAGCGTTGAGCGGACCCGGTCGTTCATTTTGAGCCGCGGTGCGGGTTCAAAAGACGTGGCTGGA
>CAZMRS010000330.1:0-3645 GCA_964568435.1 uncultured Boseongicola sp.
CTGACCTGATCATCCTCGCAGGCAACATGGCTTATGAATCCATGGGCCTGAAGACTTTCGGCTTCAGCTTTGGCCGCGAAGACATCTGGGGTCCCGAGAAAGACGTTTACTGGGGTTCTGAGAACGAATGGCTCGCTCCGAGCGAAAACCGCTATGATGACCTCGACGATGCCTCCACGCTCGAGAACCCGCTTTCTGCAGTGCACATGGGCCTCATCTACGTGAACCCCGAAGGCGTGAACGGCAACCCTGATCCGGCGCGCACCGCGCTGCACATCCGTGAAACCTTCGCGCGTATGGCAATGGACGACGAAGAAACCGCGGCGCTGACCTGTGGCGGTCATACCGTCGGGAAAGCCCACGGGGGTGGCGGTGCCCACGATGCAATCGGTGCCGAACCAGAAGGCGCTGGTATCGAAGCTCAAGGCTTCGGCTGGGCCAACCCGGGTCACAACGGCAAAGCGACCAACGCATTTACCTCCGGCATTGAAGGTGCGTGGACGAAAGAGCCGACCAAATGGGACATGGGCTATTTCGACAACCTGTTCGGTTACGATTGGGAGCTTACCAAATCGCCAGCAGGCGCAAATCAGTGGCAACCGGTGAATATGCCAGAGGATGCGATGCCGGTGGATGCGACTGACCTGTCCAAGCACGTTAAGCCGATGATGACAGACGCGGATATGGCGATGAAAGTCGACCCGATCTATAACGAGATCTGCCAGAAATTCATGGCCGACCCGGACTACTTCGCCGACACCTTTGCGCGGGCTTGGTTCAAACTCACCCACCGCGACATGGGTCCACGCGGTCGCTACATCGGCAACGATGCTCCGACCGAAGACCTCATCTGGCAAGATCCGATCCCAGCAGGCAACAGCGACTACGACGTTGCAGCCGTCAAAGCCAAGATCGCCGACAGCGGTCTGTCTGCGGGCGAGATGATCGCAACCGCATGGGACAGCGCCCGGACATTCCGTGGCTCTGACATGCGCGGCGGTGCCAACGGTGCGCGCATCCGTCTTGCTCCGCAAAAGGATTGGGCAGGAAACGAGCCAGAGCGTCTCGCGAAGGTCCTCGGCATTCTTGAGCCAATCGCAGCCGAAACCGGAGCCTCCGTGGCAGACGTCATCGTGCTCGCAGGCAACGTCGGTCTGGAAAGGTCCATTGCGGCAGCCGGCCTTTCGGTTGACGTGCCTTTCGCACCGGGTCGTGGCGACGCGACAGACGAACAGACCGATGCCGACAGCTTCTCGGTTCTCGAGCCTCTCGCAGACGGGTTCCGCAACTGGCAGAAGGAAGATTACGCCTCCAGCATCGAAGAGATCATGCTCGACAAGGCGCAGCTTCTTGGTCTGACAGCGGCTGAAATGACGGTTCTTGTCGGTGGCCTGCGTGTGCTTGGCACAAACCACGGTGGCACCGGGCACGGCGTCTTTACCGACCGTGTAGGGCAGCTCACACCTGACTTCTTCGTCAACCTGACCGACATGGCCTACAGCTGGCATCCGGTCGACGGCGGTACGTATGAAATCCGTGACCGCGCCACCGGTGATGTCAAATGGACGGCCACCAGCGCAGACCTCGTGTTCGGCTCGAACTCGATCTTGCGTGCCTATGCCGAAGTCTACGCCCAGGACGACAACGCCGAGAAGTTCGTGCGGGACTTCGTGGCCGCCTGGACCAAGGTCATGGACGCAGATCGCTTCGATCTCGTCGGCTAAACGCGCAGTTTCAAAGCGTGTTGCGTCGCGGCTCCGTCATGGGGTCGCGGCGCATTCTTTTTCTTAACCCGTCTTAACGACACTACCAGATATTGCGTTTTGGTACCGCGCGCTCCCAACAGGCACCGACGTAATACCGACGCGATACCGACGTTAGAATTCAATCTTTTCCGTATTGTTTTCAACGACCTGATACCGCTGGCCGTTGCGGCAGGAAAAAACCACCGCACGTTGCGCATTTCCGCCGTGGCCCTTGCCCCAGCCCCTTGCTATCGTCCGGCCAAATACCGACCCGGAGCCCCCAAAATGCCGTTCACCCTCGCCACCTGGAACATCAACTCAGTCCGCCTGCGCGAAGCGCTCGTCTGCAAGCTCCTGAGCGAGGAATCCCCCGACGTTCTCTGCCTTCAGGAGTGCAAATCTCCCGTCGAGAAAATCCCTTTGGAGGCCTTCCACGCCCTCGGATACACCCATATGGTCGCGCGCGGCCAAAAGGGCTACAACGGCGTCGCGATCCTGTCGAAGCTCCCCATTGAGGACGCCGGATCAGCCGACTACGCCTCCTTAAACCACGCGCGCCACGTCGCTGGGAAATTGGAAAACGGCGTCACCATTCACAACTTCTACGTCCCCGCAGGCGGCGACAAACCCGACCGAGACGTGAACGAGAAATTCGGCCAAAAACTCGATTACCTCACTGAAATGCGCGATGCCTTCCACGCC
Organism: uncultured Boseongicola sp.; assembly: GCA_964568435.1. GTDB lineage: Bacteria > Pseudomonadota > Alphaproteobacteria > Rhodobacterales > Rhodobacteraceae > Boseongicola. The sequence continues at coordinate 2,448 of CAZMRS010000330.1, forward strand.
GATGCCCCGAAAAAATCCATTCTTGTCGGCGACTTAAACATCGCCCCCCGTGAAGACGACGTCTGGGATCACAAAAAACTCCTCAAGGTCGTCAGTCACACGCAGATCGAGGTCGAACACCTCGCCGAAACTCAGGACGCGGGCAAATGGGTCGACGTCACCCGCGCCGACATTCCCGAAGGCCGCCTCTACAGCTGGTGGTCCTACCGCGCCCGCGATTGGGACGAAGCCGACAAGGGCCGCCGTCTGGATCACATCTGGGCCACGCCGGACATCTCGTCTGCAGCCCACGGAAGCCGAGTGTTGCGCGCAGCACGCGGTTGGGAACAACCGAGCGACCACGCACCCGTTTTCGCCACATTCGATTTATAACGGGGTACGACGCTACGAGACGAGGTCAGACATGGGCGAATTGACACGACGCACGATACTCCTTGCCGGCGGCGGGATCGTCGGCGGCATCGCCGGCGCCACGCTGTCCGCCAAGCGGCCTTCTCTGTCCGGCACCACCTCGCTTCAACCGACCGGCGCTGAAAACACGCTGAACGACGCCAGCGGGCTGAACGAAACACCGATCTTCCGGCACACCATCCGGTCCGAAAACCCCGGCGACGTCCTTGTCGATGCCATCCGCGCCGAGATCACCGAAGCCCGCGAAAACAACCGGCCCTTCAACATTGGCGCCGCGCGCCATTCCATGGGCGGTCACGCAATCCCGACCAATGGCCACGCCATGACCTTCAGCAGCGGGTTTGTGCAATTCGATCCGCGCGACAACTCATATCGCGCCCATGCGGGTGCCCGGTGGAGCGACGTGATCCGCACACTCGATCCCCAAGGATTTGGCCCCAAGGTCATGCAATCCAACAACGACTTCGGTGTCGCGGCGACCTTTGCTGTTAATGCACATGGCTGGCCGGTACCTCATGGGCCTATGGGATCAACGGTGAAAAGCCTGTTCATCGTTCGCCCCGACGGCGAACTGGTCCGCTGTTCCCGTACTGAAAACGCGCCGTTGTTCTTCGCGACCATGGGCGGTTATGGCCTGACCGGCGCGGTGATCGAAGTCGAAGTCGAAGCCGAGCCAAACGTCCTTCTTGAACCCACATTCCGAAAAATCCCGGCCTCCGAATTCGCCCCATTCTTTGTCGGAGCCATCGAAAGCGGCGGCGTGAATATGGCCTACGGGCGTCTGAAC
>CAZMRS010000331.1:0-3642 GCA_964568435.1 uncultured Boseongicola sp.
AGCTATTTGACGGGTATGTTGAACCCGACGGTGCAGCTGAAATCTGGTGGCTATATCGTGATCGGCGTGACTGAGGCGCTTGTCGCGATTGATGTGAACTCTGGCAAGGCGACCAAAGAAAGTTCGATCGAGGAAACCGCGCTCAAAACCAACCTTGAAGCAGCGGAAGAGGTGGCGCGTCAGTTGCGTCTGCGTGACCTTGCGGGCCTCATCGTGATCGACTTCATAGACATGGAAGAGCGCCGGAACAATTCGGCTGTCGAAAAGCGCTTCAAGGAGAAGCTCAAGACAGATCGTGCGCGTATTCAGGTCGGTCGGATTTCCGGTTTTGGACTTTTGGAGATGTCGCGCCAGCGCTTGCGCCCGGGCATGCTGGAAGCCTCCACACAGGGCTGCCCATCTTGCCACGGCACGGGGCTCATTCGCTCTGACGACAGCCTTGGCCTGACTATCTTGCGCCAGCTCGAAGAAGAAGGTGTTCGCAAACGGTCGCGCGAGGCATTGGTGAAAGCACCCGTTGCTATCATCAACTTCCTGATGAACCACAAGCGCGAGCACATCGCGCAAATCGAAGCCCGCTACGGTATGGCGGTGCGGATGGAAGCGGATCCGTTCCTCATCTCGCCGGACTTTGCAATTGAGAAGTTCAAGACCGCGACCCGGGTCATTGATACGTCGCAACCCGTTGTCTCTGTCGACGCTGCCTTGATGGCGGAAATCGAAGAAGACATGGCGTCCGAAGCCGCTGCGGAAGAGGCAGAAACACCAACGGACGAAGACGGAGCGAACAAGCCGAAGAAACGCCGCCGCCGTCGGCGTCGTCGTCGTGGTGGCAACCGCGACGGAGAGGAGGCGAATGCCGATTCCGCGCAACAGGGTGACGAATCCCCAGTTGAAGAAGCTACGAGCGACGCTCCTGCTGAGGAGGTCGTTGCAGAGGCGGCTGAAGAGCCGAAGCCGAAGAAAACGCGGTCCAGATCACGTCGCAAGAAGGCGGCCGAGCCGGAAAGCTCGGAGACCGATCAGGAACAGGCTGCGCAGGCCAGTGAAGCTGAATTGAAAGACGAAGCGGCGCTAGAGGCGACTGAAGCGGCGGCGGAAGAAAAACCTGCCAAGCCCAAGCGCAAGCGTGCTCCGCGTAAGAAAAAAGCTGAGGCGGAGGCGAAAACAGTGGCCGCAGATGCGGAGGCTGCGCCGGCGAGTGAGACGGTGGTTGTCGAAGCGCCATCGACGCCAGAGCCCGTGCCAGCTCCCGAGGTTGCGGAGACAGCGGCACCAGAGCCGGCAATGGCAGTCGAAACAGCGGGGGCGGAAGAGAAGTCAGACAAGCCACGCCGTCGTGGGTGGTGGTCCGTCGGTCGGTCCTGACCTATTTGCGCTTGATGATGTACTTTTGAACGCCACCGTCCTCGGTGGCGTTCAGCAATTCATGGCCTTGTTCATTGCAGAAATGCGGAATATCGACCACGGCTGCGGGGTCGTCAGCCAACACCTTGAGGACTTCGCCGGATGCCATTGAACGCAGGCGTTTGGCTGCTTTCAGCACGGGAAGCGGACAAAGCAGGCCTGTGGCATCAAGTGATTGAGTGGGCTCCATATCGCCGTCGCTAGTCGGGATGTTACAGTTTGTCCACATAGATTTGAGCGCTTGTGTCGTGACCTTGAGCATCCGGCGCGATACACAACTGGCCAAGAAAGGGACGAAATGTTTGGACTAGACCTGTTTGATGCGTCGCTTTTGCCGGCGATGACCATCGCGCTGATGGCGGGTGTCTTGTCGTTTCTGAGCCCCTGCGTCTTGCCGATTGTCCCTCCTTATCTCGCCTATATGGGCGGTATCAGCGTCTCAGACATGCAAGACGGCCAAAGCGCCGTGCGGCGGCGCGCGGTTTCGTCAGCCTTGTTCTTTGTCCTGGGCCTTTCGACCGTCTTCATGATCTTGGGGTTCACGGCCTCGGCATTTGGGCGGTTCTTCCTGTCTAATCAGGATTGGTTCGTTTACGCGGCAGGCGTGGTGATTATGATCTTTGGAGCCCATTTTGTCGGTGTTTTCCGCATTGGGTTTATGGATCGTGAGATGCGGATGGAGGTGGGTGATCGCGGGGGATCGGCATTTGGAGCCTATATTCTGGGGCTCGCTTTTGCATTTGGATGGACGCCGTGTATCGGGCCAATTCTAGGGGCCATACTATCTATTGCAGCAACTGAATCGGATGTCGCCCGGGGCACTTTGCTATTGGCAGTTTATGCGGCTGGTTTGGGGATACCTTTCCTTCTGGTTGCAGCATTCTTCCCAAAAATGACCGGGCTAATGACATGGATGCGTCGTCATATGGATCGCATCGAACGCGTCATGGGGCTTTTGCTCTGGACTGTTGGGCTGCTCATGGTGACTGGCGCTTTCACGGATTTTGCCTGGTGGCTGAACGAGCAATTCCCAGTCTTGCAGACATTCGGGTGATATCAACGGCATTGTTTCCGTACGTTAGAGCTTCTTCAGGTCGTTAGAATGCTTTTGAGAATTGGACTTCTCGCCGCAAATTCCTTGCGTTAACGTCCCGCCATGCTGCCTCGCCGTAAATCTCAAGTGTCTCGACGTCGGGTGTTTTATATCCCGGGCTACGACCCGCACCCGCCACGGCGCTACCGCGAGCTATATCGTAGTGAGAGCCAGAAACAGGCGGCAATCTCAGACTACCGCATTGAACAGAAAAGCGACCCCCGTGATACCGGCTGGCGCACCAGAGCCGAAATCGATGGTGCGCGGACATTAACCAAGTTCGATGTTTTGGTCTGGCATGATCTGGTGCGCGGTTCGATGCGCGCTGGCATTGCCGGTACGTATTTTGCCCTGATCCGCACGGCTTGGATATACTTGTCGACAGGCACGTTTCGCAGGATGAGCTGGCTTGCGAAGGGGCCTGTAATTGCAGCACTTTATCCGATTGTGATGCTGCTTGGCCAACTTCTGTTAGCCGTATTGGTGGTCAGCGGTATAGCCGGACTGGCAGTTGCAGCCATGTATTGGCTTGGTGGTATTGCGCTCGACTGGATTGATCGTGATGTGCCGGTCGGAAGCTGGGTGTGGGGTTTGGCCGGCGGCGCCGTATTCTGGGGGCTGTTCCTGCCTATGTTGCTTGGGACTTTGCGATGGTTCAAATCCAGAGACGATCGAACATTTGCGTACTATCTGATGCAGGACTACGCCTTTTCGGCTTCGAAACGTGGGGCGTACCCGGACGAGATCGAAGCGCGTTTGCATGAGTTTCGTCATCGGATCGAAGCGGCGCTGCGAGAGGATATAGACGAAGTCCTGATCGTCGGGCACAGCTCTGGTGCTCAGATGGCCGTTTCGATTGTCGCGGATATCATACGGTTGAAGAGGGTGTCGGAGACCGGCCCGAACCTGTCATTGCTGACGCTTGGTCAAGTCATCCCCATGATGAGCTTCCTGCCGGATGCAAAACGTATCCGCCGCGATTTGCGCCTTTTGTCGACCTGCCAGGAGATTACCTGGGTCGATGTCACTGCACCGTCGGACGGGTGCTGTTTTGCGCTGACAGACCCGGTTTCGGTGTCGGGTGTAGCACCTTCAAAAGGGCAGCAATGGCCGCTCATTCTTTCCGCTGCTTTCTCTCAAAC
>CAZMRS010000332.1:0-3638 GCA_964568435.1 uncultured Boseongicola sp.
TGGAAACCGTAAGGTGTTGCGCAAAGCGCAGTCGGTGCGAACGGGCGCACCGACGTAATACCGACGTTTTACCGATGTGATACCGATTTGGGTTTCCTGCCCCTTTTGGTCAGTTGACCCGCGTCCAATCCTGACCGCGGCAGATGCCAAAAACGCAACCCGAGACCTTCAACGCATCACCGTCCAGCTCCATCTTCGAGCTGTAGACTTTGTCTCGGTCTGGGGCCCAAATCTTCCCGCCGCTGTATCTGCCGCTGCCGTTGGACTGCATGCCCCAGATCATGCGTTTGCCGATATTTGTGCTGGCGATCTCCGCACCCGATCCGTCAAACGCTTTGCGGATCACACCACATATCGCGCCTTCGCAATCGTAAAGCTCAACATGGCCGAAGTTGCCGTTGTCGTCGGGCTGCGTCTTGTAGGTTCCAATCACAGCGTCCTGCGCCAAAGCGGGGGCTGCAAATGCAACCAAAGCCGTCACCAACATCGTTCTGGCCAATGCCATTTTCTTGTCCTCCCAAACTCGATTGACGCGACCTGACACCGGCGCTCTTCCTCGATCAAGTGTGACGTTGGGTCCAAACCCCCTTGCTCCCACGGCAGGCGCGTTGCATGAGAACACCCAGACGACATTTCGGAGCCCGCCCATGATCCTCTACCCCGCCATCGATCTCAAAGACGGCCAATGCGTGCGCCTTTTGAAAGGCGAGATGGACGCCGCAACTGTCTTTAACGACGACCCAGCGGCGCAAGCCAAAGCGTTTCAGGATGCCGGTGCAGAATGGGTCCATCTTGTTGATCTGAATGGCGCTTTTGCGGGAGAGCCAGTGAACGGTGGAGCCGTGGATGCGATCCTCAAAGCGCTGGTCGTACCCGCGCAATTGGGTGGCGGTATCCGGGACATGAAGACGATCGAGACATGGCTGTCCAAAGGTCTCGCACGGGTCATCCTCGGTACCGTTGCGGTGGAAGACCCCGATCTTGTGCGCGAAGCAGCAAAAGCCTTCCCGGGGCAAGTCGCCGTCGGCCTTGACGCGAGAGAGGGCCGCGTGGCTACACGCGGTTGGGCCGAAGAAACCGATGTGATGGTCACTGATCTTGCGCGGAAATTTGAAGACGCCGGCATCGCGGCGATTATCTACACCGACATCAATCGCGACGGCGCGATGGCAGGCCCGAACATTCCCGCAACCGAGGCTCTGGCCCGCGCCGTTGATGTTCCCGTCATCGCCTCAGGTGGCGTGTCATCAATGGACGACTTGTCCGCCCTCAAAGAAACGGGCGTCATCTCCGGTGCAATATCAGGCCGCGCGCTTTATGACGGGGCAATTGATCTCAAAGAAGCGCTTAACCTGTTGGCAACATGAAAACTTTTGTACGCTATCTTGGCAACTTCTGCTTGGGCATTGCTGCGATTGCCGCCCTGAGTGTCGTCGCAATGCTGGGTGTCAGTCAGGGCGCAAACTGCTCGATGAATTGGTATGGGTTTGATTGCCCGGAGTGGAGCCGTTGGCTTTCTGTCGTTGGAGCACTGAGCATTTTCATTACTCCCCTACTGGCCATTCTGGGATACATGCTGCGCCGTATGGGACGGTTATGACAGGACTGGTCATGGATCGTTCAAGCCGATAAACCGCACCTCATGTTGAAGACCCGTATCATCCCCTGCCTCGACGTTGCCGATGGGCGCGTGGTGAAAGGTGTGAACTTCGTCGACCTGATTGACGCAGGCGATCCGGTTGAAGCTGCCATTGCCTACAATGAAGCAGGTGCCGACGAGCTCTGTTTCCTTGATATCCACGCAACCCACGAGAATCGTGGGACAATGTACGATCTGGCAACGCGGACAGCCGAACAGTGCTTTATGCCCCTGACCATCGGCGGTGGCGTGAGAACTGTAGACGATGTTCGCAACTTGCTTCTCGCGGGCGCTGACAAAGTCAGCTTCAATTCTGCAGCCGTCGCCGACCCTGATGTTATTGCGCGCGCGGCCGACAAGTTTGGAAGCCAATGCATAGTCTGCGCGATTGACGCAAAGACGGTGGAGCCAGGACGCTGGGAAATCTTCACCCACGGGGGACGACGCGCGACTGGCATTGACGCCGTTGAGTTTGCGCGAACCGTTGTCGCAAAAGGTGCAGGCGAGATTCTCTTGACGTCGATGGATCGTGACGGAACCCGCGCTGGTTTCAACTTGCCCCTTACCAAAGCCATTTCCGATGCTGTCAGTGTGCCAGTAATTGCATCAGGTGGTGTGGGCACACTCGACCACTTGGTCGAAGGTGTCACAAAGGGCGGCGCTAGCGCCGTTCTTGCGGCATCGATCTTCCATTTTGGCGATTACACCATTGGCGAAGCCAAAGCGCATATGGCAGCCGCCGGAATTCCTGTGAGGCTCTCATGACTGCTCTTGATCGATTGGCCGAAACTATCAACGCCCGTAAGACCGCAGACCCAGACACATCCTGGACGGCGAAACTTCTGTCGCAAGGGCCTGAAAAGGCAGCCGAAAAGTTCGGGGAAGAGGCTGTGGAAGCCGTCATCGAGGCGGTTCGTGGTGATACCGAGCGTCTCACCGCGGAAGCGGCTGACGTCCTTTATCACTTACTGGTCATGCTGGCCGCGCACGACGTCACGTTACAAGACGTTTTGGATGAACTTGAGCGTCGCGAGGGCACTTCTGGTCTAACCGAAAAAGCTTCCCGAGACTAAGACTGGCTCTCTTGGCCGAGCAGTCGTCTGTGCTCGATAAGCGTGCATCTGTTTTCAACGACCGTCACACCTTTTGCCTCTGCAAGCGCCTTGGCTTCGGCATTGCGAATATTCAGTTGCATCCAGACGACGCGAAGACCAGATGTGTGCTCCAACGCCTCCTCAACGAAGGGCAAAACGGCGCGTGAAGGACGAAAGATATCAATAAGTTGAACGTCGTTCTTAATGTCTTTCAACTGAGCCACGAATGGCTCGCCAAAGAGCTCTTGGCCGACATACCGTGGGTTCACCGGGATCACGCGATAGCCTGTATCTGCAAGGTACTGCCCCACACGGTGACTGTCTCGGGCAGGGTTCATTGACGCCCCGACCAAAGCAATCGTTCGCGTTTCCAAAAGAGAACGTGCAATGCGTTCATCAGAGGGTGTCATGGTCCAAAGGTCCAAAATCTCTACTAAAAAGACGCCCGGGCAAAGAGCACCGGGCGCCAGTGACGGAACGAGGGACAGTTGTCAGACGCGGATGTTCCGAACCCGCGCCTATTTCACACATGGGCATCGTCGTGTCGAATAGGAAGTAAACTTCCCAAAGACGTGATCGTTTGACGCAGCGTCATCAAGCGCTTAGGACAGACGGCCAATTGGCGTCACCGGATGCGACATGCCCTGCTTTGTCGAGCCTCCAAAGCGCGCGCACCGACCGCGAATAGTTCAAAAACAGGCGATCTTCGTAGATGCTCCAGGCGTCCGGATCGGTAGACGCCGTGTATCCTCTCGAAACCGCGTAGGCACAATAGCCACCGTAAGCGGGTGCATACGCCTCTGGGTCCGCGTCAAACATGGCTTTGTTCTCTACGCTTGCAAATTGCAGAACAGCGCCATCCCAATCCGATGTGAAATCAGGCGAGCCTTCTACTGGTTTGCCTT
>CAZMRS010000333.1:0-3630 GCA_964568435.1 uncultured Boseongicola sp.
CGAAGACGACAGCCTCACTGCCAATATGCGCTGCGCTTATCCGCTGCATTATATTTCCAACGCCTCGAAAACAGCGATTGGCGGGCATCCGAAGAACATCATCATGCTGACATGCGACGCATTCGGGGTTTTGCCACCAATTGCGCGGCTGACCCCAGCGCAGGCGATGTATCACTTCCTTTCAGGCTTCACCGCCAAGGTCGCGGGAACAGAGCGAGGTGTCACAGAACCGCAACCTACTTTCTCAACCTGCTTTGGCGCGCCCTTCATGCCGCGCCGCCCCGAGGTCTACGGAGAGCTCCTTCGCAAGAAGATCGCGACGCACGGCGCGACGTGCTGGCTGGTGAACACGGGTTGGACCGGGGGTGCCTACGGCACAGGGTCACGGATGCCGATCAAAGCCACTCGTGCCTTGCTGACCGCTGCACTCGATGGATCGCTTGAAGGTGTGGAATTCCGCAAGGACAAGAACTTCGGGTTCGAAGTCCCAACTCACGTCAAAGCCAGTGCGGTACCTGACATTCTGCTCGATCCGCGACGCACATGGGACGACGGAGAGGCGTATGACCGGCAAGCGGCCAAGCTTGTCGCCATGTTTGCCGAAAACTTTGCGCAGTACGAGCAGCACATCGACGACGACATAAAAGCGGTGGCGATCAGCTAAGTCGTTACTTGCAAGAAGAAGCTGGCAACGAGGGCTCGTCGTCGACGGGCCCTTCGTCGTTCCGGGTTGTGGCGTTTATCCCAAAAGCCCGCGGCGTATCAGGTTTAACCCTGCAAGGATCAGCACGATAAGCGTAATCGTTCGGAACTTCTCCTGATCCAGTCGCGCATTCAAGCGGTACCCGATTCCCAATCCGATCAGCACAGGCACCAGAAGCACCGCCGACAGTGTGAGAGACGGTGCGGTCAAAATGCCGGACGTCAGATGCGCAAAGAAGAACATGAACGACCCGGCAGCAAAGACCACGCCCTGAACGCGCATCTGTTCGATCTTCGGTGTGCTTAAGGCTGTCAGATAGAACACCGTCGCCGTGCCCCAGGCGCCCGTCATTCCGCCCAGAAACCCAGAAACGAACCCCGCACCAACCTCCACCGTGCGGCGACGCGAAGGGTCTACCTTTGGACGCCACCCAACCAGTTGGAGCGTCGCCATCAACGAAATCGGCACTCCGACAATCAGGAAGAGCGACCACGACGGCAGCAGCGTCACTAGCTGCGCGCTCAAAACAAGCACTACGAGCAAGACGCCAAGATACACACGGTGATCCTTGACCGACTGATGCGCCGCGAGCGCGCCGTTTCGGAATGCCTGATAGGTGTTTGCGACCACTGATGGGATAATCATGCCCGCCAACGCCACCTCTGCGGGCAGAAACGTCGCCAGCCCCGAGATCAGGATCATCGGTAGCGCAAATCCAACCGTCCCCTTGATGAACCCGGCAAACAGACTGAGCAGGACACATGCCGCCATAACCGCAGGGCCGACGTCGATGATGAGATCAAAGTTCATCCTGCGGACCACTCAATCCAAGAACAGCCTCAGCCCCATTCGGCGTAAGCCCGTAGACCCCACGCTCTATCGCTTCGAACCAACCATAGTGATTATCCCGCATGATCCGGGTGGCGGTATCCACCCCGGTTGCTTGTGCGACCTCGGCCCCTTTGGTGGCCCCACTGTCGAAGAGATACTTCGCACAGGCCTGTGCGTCCTGCCGGTAGGCCGTCACCAGCCCATCCGTGCGCGCGGCACCTCCAACGTTTGGGTCCCCCTCGCGCCGAGCAAATTCGCGCAAGAGCCGCTCTTTCCTGACTTTGATCTTGCGCGGCTGAAACGGTCCCGGATCGCAATGCACCTCGACAAGTGCGTCCTTCATCCGAACCGTCATCAGCCCGAGCCCCAACCGACGACAAAGCTTCTTCATTTGCTTCAAAGAGGAATAGAACGCCTTCCCGGTCTTACGCGGCACGGCGACATAGACAAGATCGCTCATGGACTGCCGATCAATCGCCTGATGCACCAAGGCCAGCGAAAACCCGACCTTCAACTCGACAATCAATGGCGGATCACCGTCGCGCGTGGCCACGACATCGGCTGCTCCGATCTCGGCCTTCACGTCCCAGCCCTGACCTTCAAGAAACGCCTTGATCGGCGCATATAACTCGGTCTCGCGCACCCGCTGCCCCTGCCTGCTTGAGCCCCTTGATGCCTTGAAACCCCGAGGCGCATCAAGCGCCCCGAGGCAACACTGTTTCTAGCGTCCCCCGGTACGACCCGGAAAGCGCGGCGGACGACCGCCAGGGGCACGGCCAGGCTTCAAGCCCTTCGGCCCGCGACGGCGATCAGAAAATCCACCTCGTCGTTTCGTGTCCAACACCTTGGACAACACATCTTTTTGCCCGCCCATAGCGGGTTTCTTTGGAAATTCGGCCATCTTTTGACCTTTCATGTTCGAAGATACTCAGACGTCGCGCCGAGAACGACGCGATGCGAAATACACGCCCGGGTCAAAGGGCGTCAGCCAAACATGTCCATTGTCAGGATACTCCTAAAGGATAACAGCGATGCCAGATGCGGCACCAGGCAAAGGGTTCAGGCGTCAGGCCAGATGATCCATTGTCAGTGTCCTCCTAAAAGACATCCGCTTCATAATTCATTTGCAACCATGCGTCAAAACCAAGCAGCCGCGCCCACGTGACAACCCAGACCCACTGGTATAAGGCGCGGCCAAACAAACGCGATCTGACAGAAAGCCACCCAATGACCGTCAAAGTTTTTGGCCATAAATCCCCTGATACTGACTCGACCGGATCTCCTCTGATCTGGGCATGGTACCTCTCCGAATGCCGCGGTACTCCGGCCGAAGCACGCCTTTTGGGCGAGCCGAACACCGAAGCGTTGTTTGTCCTGCGCCGTTGGGGCTTTGACCGCCCGGAACTGCTGGAAGATGTCACTGCCGACGACGAATGCATCATCGTCGACACCAATAACGTGGCCGAGCTCCCCGATAGCATCAACGACGCACGCGTGACCGAGGTGATCGACCACCACATGCTGCAAGGTGGCTTGAAGACAAAGGGCCCAATCAACATTACCGTGCGCCCCGTCGCCTGCACCGCGACGATCATGTACGACCTGATGGGCCCGGATGCAGACAAGATGCCGGACAACATCAAAGGCGCGATGCTCTCCTGCATCCTGTCGGACACGCTGGAATTCCGCTCCCCCACAACCACCGACGTTGATCGCCAGCTGGCCGAAAAACTAGCTGGAGAACTCGGCATCAACATCCGCGATTATGCGGCCGAAATGTTCGCCGCAAAATCCGATGTCTCATCCTATTCTGACAGCGAACTGCTACGCATGGACAGCAAGGCTTACGAGGTCGACGGCCTGAAATTCCGTGTCTCGGTGCTTGAAACCACATCGCCGGGAACTGTGCTCGCCCGTAAATCGGGTCTGATGGAAGACCTCGTGGCAGTTGCCGAAGACGACGGCGTCGATCACGTTCTCTTCTTCCTGATAGACATTCTCAGCGAAGAGGCGCTGTTGTTTATCCAGAATGACGTCGTCCGCGGCGTGGCCGAGAAGAGCTTTGATGTCAAAGCAACCGGTGACATGGTTGCGCT
>CAZMRS010000334.1:0-1664 GCA_964568435.1 uncultured Boseongicola sp.
CGAGATCAACCTCGTTTCGCACTAAGCCGCCCACATTGCTCATCGCGTCCGTCAGGAGTGTGCTGGCGCTCTTGTTGGTGTGATCATCACTCATGAGAGATCTCCGTCGACGGTGGCCGCGCGCGTATGCGCGTGCGCGTCGGAGCTTCTGGCGCTCGGAGCGGACGCTGCTGATGCCGGTCTCGTCGTCCGCGTATTCGACGCACGGGCGAAGCGTGTCGCCCCGAAACCGATCAGGGCCGCGCCGCCTAGAAAGACCAGTGGGTTCTTCCGCGCGAATGCGCTTACGTCCTGCACCATTTCGCCCAGGTCCTTGTTGCGTACCGCTTCGGACGCATCTGCAAGGCCTTCAGCGATTTGGCCAAACGTGCGTTCCTGCGGGGAGCCGTTTCGCATTTCCTCGGCGGCAGTGCGAAGCGCGGATGCGACGCTCGATAACTCATCTGCGGCTGCGCCCTTCGCTGTCTCGGCCTGTTTGGTCGCGGCGGAGACGACGTCCTGTGCAACATTCTGGGCTGCAGACTTTGCTTGACCCGCAAGCTCGGCAGATTTCGCTTTCGCCTGCTCGGTTGTGGATTTTGCGCCGGACGTATCCGGGCTACTTGGTGTCGACATGGGTATCCTCCGGTGAATGGATCAGAACAAAAAACTGATGACGGCCAGAACGACGACAATCAGTCCGATGAGGTAAAAAACGTTGTACATTGATAGGGTCCTCCAAGGGGCACGTGCGGCCCTCTTGAAACAGGTTAGGCAATCAATGCGCTTTGTGCGGAGAGCACATGCTAATCTGGTTTAGGATTTGAAGAGTTAGACAGGCCAAGACAGAAAAGGTGACTTTGATGGAGGCCATTCCCGGATAGCGTGAGAGGGCATCTTGAAAGGATCGAATATGAGCATCGACTCACTGGAAGACCTCTACATCGAACAACTCAAGGACCTTCACAGCGCGAACGCACAGGCGCTGGATATTACGAATGACATGGCAGAAGTGGCAGCAGATTCTGATTTAGTGGCGGCACTTCGTGCTGGCGCCGAAGGCATTCAGGATGGCCTCAATGCAATAGCAAAGATTTCCAAGAGCCACGAGGAAAGCCCGGACGGAGAGCATTGCAAGGGGATGGAAGGACTCGTAAAGGAAGCGCGGGCGCATGCAATCGAAGAGAATTTTGGTGAGGACGCAACGCGCGATGCCATGATCATCACGCAATATCAGCGGCTGGTCCATTATGCGATCGCGGGCTACGGATGCCTTGCGGCGTTCGCGGACCGGTTGGAGTTAGACGACGACATGGCTGCATTGAAAACCTGCCTCGACGCCTCCTACGATGGCGATCGCACCATGACCGCGCTTGCGACTGGCGGCATCAACAAGGAAGCCGTTGCGTGAAACTACTCCTGCTCTGCCAAACTTACTGAGCCGGTTGCGTTGGCATCTTCGGGTTCGGGGAGCGGAAACCAGGACGTATCCATATCGACAAAAGGATTGACGAACTCACAGTCCTTCTCCCATTGCTCTCGCTTAAGGAGCCGAACGTAGGGGCGCTCGATTTCGATTTCACCGTTTTCGACGAACCTGCGCAGGAGCTTGTTGATATAGATGGAAGTCAGGCCGACGGCTTGCCCTATCTCGACTTGGCTGAAGGGCACTTGAAAGCGGTTTC
>CAZMRS010000334.1:1682-3613 GCA_964568435.1 uncultured Boseongicola sp.
TCCCAGCCCGACATTCGCAACCTCGAGGCGCGAGCGAAGCTGCAAGAGCCAAAACTTCAGCTTTCGCGTTGCATCCATCGATGCAAGGCTGCTTGCATGGTGCCTCAGTGCAATCTGGTCAAGACTGCCGACCGCAGTTAAAAGTGCCCCTAGACGGGGGTGGTCGGAGAAAAGCGGTGCCAGACCCTTTCGGGGAAACGGACATATGACGCCGTCGGTCTGCATGACCACGCGATGATTTGCGTGTGACGACCCGATCTCGGCCAGTCCCATCACTTCACCGGGCAAATAGATTCTCAATATCTGGCTCCGACCGTCGGTACTGTCAGATTTCACGACAGCCCAGCCGGTTTTCAGAATGGTCACACCCTCCGACCGGTCGCCAACACTTATGACTGTCCGGCCTTTCTGGTGCGGGCGCTCATCCTTCTCCATTTCGGCAATAAAGGCACATTCGCGCTCAGTCAGATCAACAAAGCGGGAAAGACGGCTAACAAGGCAGCTCTCAAAGTCTTCTGTCATTCCTGATCTTAACACAGTTTAATCACGGTGCGCTCGTTTATCCTGCAGTGGCGCGCTACAAAGATGCACACCGCCTTACACGAAAGACCCTCCGCAATGGACCTGATCCGCATAATCCTTTCCGTCATCATTCCACCGCTCGGTGTGTTTCTGCAGGTCGGAATAGGGAAGCATTTCTGGCTCAACATTCTATTGACCTTGCTTGGCTACATTCCCGGGCTGGTGCATGCTGTCTACATCATCGCCAGGAAGTAGTCGCGTTGACGCGGACTGAGATTGATGAGCTAGACCGTCTTTCCACACTGCTTGACAGCCGGTTTCGCATTCCGGGCACCGGAATTCGATTTGGATGGGACTCTCTGTTGGGGCTTATCCCTGGGGTTGGAGATGTAGTGACGCTCGCGCCGTCTGCTTATCTGATTTACCGAGGTCACCAGCTTGGCGCACGAAAGCGGACACTTGCCCGTATGGCGACGAACACTGGCTTGGATTTCTTCGTCGGGGCAATTCCTGTACTAGGCGATGTCTTCGACCTCATCTTCAAAGCGAACAACCGAAATGTGTCACTGTTGCGGAAAGAGCTATCCGACAAAAACCGATTAAAGAGCGCACGGTAACGAGCGCTTCGTAGGCGTCTCAGAGAACTTGATTACCTAAAAACTTATGGCTCAAAACGTCGGAGGTGGCGCGGCGGCAAAGCCACGCCACTTTAGTATTTCAGAACTGCGGAGTTAGTCCCACCAGCCTTCGTCAACCTGCTCCATGCTTTCGAGCTCTTCTTCGCTCTTGCGGGTCACATAGGCGTAGGTCTGATCGTCCACAGCCACGAGCCGAACATCGTCGATGCGGATGAGAACATGCGCATCCCCAATGTCGAGAAAACCGCCGACCTCGGCAATGATCCCAGTCATTTGGCCATCCCGGGACAGGACGACATCTTCGATTTCGCCAATTGACTCCCAATCGTCGTCTAGAGCGTCGTAGGACCGCGTCTCGTTCCAGGCAGCCTCGTCGTAGGCCGCGTTCATGGTATAGATCGTACCACCGGTGATGTCGCGCGACCGGATCAGGTTGGCCAAGCTCTCTTCGCTGACAGCGCCGGTCATCTGTGTTGACGCGTGCGTCTCGGCGAGTGCCGGGACGGCTAGGGTAGCGGCTACGGCCGCAATCAGTGCAAACTTCATGTTTCGCTCCTTTGGATTGAGTGCAATCGCAGCCTTCCACACTCGGAGCCGCTGTGTGGTCCGAAGGTCCTAAAGCAGTTTAGCTTCTGGTGACATTTCCCGCCTCGAGGCGGCGACAGCTGTCGAAACTTCTTGATGCGACGCACATCGACACGAAGAATGACGAATATCAGTCGCTTCTCATCGGCCGTCGAACCAAACTCTAGAGCAAACGCATCTAACGCG
>CAZMRS010000335.1:0-3606 GCA_964568435.1 uncultured Boseongicola sp.
CGTAAACATCGGCAAAGGCGACCTCGATCACCTCTTCTTCCACTTCGCCACCGTCATCAACTGCAATGGTATAGGCCTGACTGTACTCGTCCCCATACCCTGTGCTTGGATGATAAATAAAGTCAGCGGCGAAACCGCCGAGAAGAAAGACCAGAAAGGTGCCGCAAAGGCCCCCGACCACTTTGGTCAGTGTCATCGTGTCGAACATGTCGCGTCCAGTTCCCTCAGTGTTTGACCGCTATCTATCCGCTTCCCCTAGTTGGCTTCAAGCGATAACAACTGCGACGAAAAGCCCTTTTTGTCTCAACTGGTCGGATTAAACACGTCATGACAGCCCGTATCGCGTTCCAAGGTGAACCCGGCGCCTACTCCCATCAAGCCTGTGTGGAGACTCGACCGGACTTCGAGCCGATGCCGTGTGCGACCTTTGAGGACGTGATCGAGGCGGTGAATTCAGGCGCAGCCGAACTGGCCATGCTGCCGGTTGAAAACACGACCTACGGGCGCGTTGCCGACATTCACCGGCTTTTGCCGCATAGCGGATTGCACATCATCGATGAGGCTTTTGTGCGCGTGCATATCAACGTGCTTGGCGTTCCTGGCGCCACGGTTGAAGACATCGAAGCCGCGCATTCCCACCTTGTTTTGCTGCCTCAATGCGCCGGTTGGCTGCGTGCCAACAACGTGCGTGGCCGCGTGAGCCCCGATAACGCCCGCGCCGCCCGTGATGTGGCTGAGGCGGGCGACAAGACCCAAGCTGCGCTCGCATCCGAATTGGCCGCAGACGTCTACGGCCTGGACATTCTGGCGCGTCACATCGAAGACGAGGATCACAACACGACCCGTTTTCTTGTGATGTCAAAGACGCCGGACCTGACACGCCGCAGCGAGACCATGATAACGACCTTCGTCTTCCGCGTGCGCAACATCCCCGCTGCGCTTTACAAGGCGATGGGCGGGTTCGCGACAAACAGCGTCAACATGACCAAGCTGGAAAGCTACATGATCGACGGTTCATTTTCCGCGACTCAGTTCTATTCGGATATCGAAGGCCACCCCGACGACCGGAACGTCCAGCTTGCCATGGCCGAGCTGGATTACTTCACGTCCGAGATCAAAGTGCTGGGTGTTTATCCGGCAGATGAGAAGCGGCGTTAAGAGCGGCGAAAAGTCGTGAGATTCTCCAAATCGCCGCGCCGAGCACCCCAGTGACCGCCCGGTAGGACGAAGCTGACGTTTGCAGTGACACTGTTTCGCTGTTCGTTGGCACTCAGAATTGCGCAGGCGGAGGGTTTGCCGCTCTACTTGAGCCAAACGGGAGCATCGGTTTACTAGTTTACCAGACTGGAGGGCAGCATGGATTTGGAACTTGAAGGCAAATTGGCCGTCATTACGGGCAGTTCAAAGGGTATTGGACTTGGCATTGCCCGAGCGCTCGCAAGAGAGGGGGCAAGCGTTGTCTTGAACGCCCGCACCCAAGGGGCCGTGGAAGCAGCAGCAAGAGAAATTTCCGACGAGTTCGGTGTTGCTGCGAAACCGGTGGCATCAGACGTGTCAACGACCGAGGGCTGCCAGGCAGTGATCGACGCGGCCGCAGCGTCAGGCGGAGCCGATATATTCGTTTCAAACGCTGGAACGGGTTCGAACGAGACCGTAGCCGATGCGCCGGACGAAAAATGGATGGACTATTGGAATCTTCACGTCATGGCCGCAGTGCGGCTTTCACGCGGTCTGGCCGATCAGATGGAACCCAAAGGCGGCGGTGCCATGCTGATGAACGCCTCTATATGTGCCGTCCAGCCACTTTGGTACGAGCCAATCTACAATACGACCAAGGCAGCGCTCTTGATGTTTGGGAAATGCCTGTCCTCGGAAATGATTAAACGCAATATCCGCGTCAATACCGTGAATCCTGGTCTGATCCGTACTCCGGACTGGGTGAATACCGCCAAGGAACTCAGAGGCGATGACTGGGAGTCCTACTTGCAAGAAGTGGCTGATGAAAACGCCGACATCAAACGTTTTGGAACCGTTGAAGAGCTTGCCGACTTTTGCGCATTTCTATGCAGCCCGCGTGCGTCTTATTCAGTCGGGTCCGCGTATCACGTCGACGGCGGTATGCTGAAGACTTCCTGAGCTTGGTTCGGCGGGATTGGTCATTGCGAGAGTTTCCAAGACTTTTCTCCGGCATTCTGTTGATGTCCAAAATGGGCTCAAAATAGCTATCTGCCGCGCAACCAACAAAAAGGGCCCAGCTTCAAGCAAGGCCCTTTCACCCTTTCAAAAATACCTGAAAGGCGCTGCCCTTAATTCACCGTCACCCAGCGCAGGATAAAGAAATTGTCTGGACGCTGGGTCAGCTCGATGTTGTCTTTCGTGCCCCAGACCAACGGCTGCACGTAAAGCGGCACATAGGCGTGCTCTGCCTGATAGGCCGAGACAACCTCGTCGATCAGCATCTGGCGCTTGGCCGGGTCGAGCTCGGCCTGGATCATTGGCAGAAGCTCGTCCAGACGGGCGTTGGAATAACCGCCGAAGTTCCACGAGCCGAGACGCTTTTCCTCGTTCGGTGTGGACGCCAGGAACCGGAGCGGGTGCTCGTGGTCCATGGAACCACCCGGCGACCAACCCAGAAGGTACATGTCGTAGTTGTCAGCGCGCAGCTCGGGCCAGTAGTTCGACACCGGCATTGCGTTCAGTTCGGCATCAATGCCGATCTGTGCAAGCATGCCTGTGATCGCCTGACAGACCGCCTCGTCGTTCGGATAGCGATCGTTCGGGCACATCAATCCAAAGCCAAAGCCGTCCGCATAGCCAGCCTCGGCGAGAAGCGCTTTGGCCCCTTCAACATCCAATGCGGTGCGCGCATCGTTTGCGTCCGAGTAGCCGCTCATAGCGGGCGTCACGAGCTGACTTGCCGCTTCTGCACTCCCGCGCCAGATGGTCTGAAGGATGGCCTCGACATTGATCGCCTTCGCGACAGCTTCACGTACGCGAACGTCCTGGAACGGGTTCGGATCGCCCGCGTTCGCGCCGTACTTCAGCGTGTCGGCCTCGTGACCGAAGCCCAGCATCAGAACGCGCGTTTCAATGCCGCGAATGATGTTGATGCCATCGCTTTGTTCCAGACGCGCCGCGTCTTGAATCGGCACTGGTTCAACGAAATCAACATCACCGGACAAAAGCGCGGCGACGGCCGTGGCCGAGTTCTGAATTGGTGTGAAAGTCGCGCGGGTGATGTTGTGCTCAACCTCGTCCCAGTAGCTCTCGTTCGGGACAAGCACTGTCTGCAGTCCCGGCTGGCGGTCTTCCAGACGGAAAGCGCCGGTGCCATTCACGTTCAGCGTGGCGTAGTTACCGCTTTCCTTATCAGGCCGCGCGGCGTTGTTCGCCTCGGTCCAGCCTTTGTCCATAATCATCCAGTTCGCAATGGATGCCGGGAACAGCGGGTTCGGTGCACTTGTGAAGATATCGACGGTGAAGTCGTCAACGACGGTCACGCCGGTGACGGATGCGAACCAGCTGCGTACGTCTGCGGATTCGCTTGATGCACGCTCGTAGGAGAACACGACGTCTTCTGCGTCAAAGGCCGATCCATCGTGGAAG
>CAZMRS010000336.1:0-3602 GCA_964568435.1 uncultured Boseongicola sp.
AGGTTGAGATCGAAATCGCAAGCGGTGTCAACGTGCGCGTTGTGAAACACACGATCACTCAAGTCCGGTCCAAAACAGAACCAGCTGACAAATAAGGGTTTTCCATGCTTCAGATCGCCGCTTGGAAGCGATTTGCCATTTGGGCGGTGTGTCTGACTGGCCTTTTTCTGACATTTCCGAATGGGTTTTATTCCCGCGTTGAACAGCACAATGACGTGGTTGCCGCGATTGAGGCGTTTGGATCTACCCCAGAGCGGGAAGAGGCGGCGTCTGTCTGGCCGTCGTTCTTGCCGTCGTCGCTTGTTAACCTTGGTTTGGACTTGCGTGGAGGTGCGCACCTGCTGGCCGAGGTTCAGGTTGAGGACGTATACTCCGAGCGGATGGATGGCTACTGGCTGTCAGTGCGTGACGTACTTGTCGATATCCGCGATCAGGTTGGGTTCGTGGAACGCGTGCAGGATGCGCCTGCTGGCGAGTTGCGCGTTCGGATATCGGAACCAGAAGCCATTGATGTAGCCGTCGACGCTGTGCGGGGGATCGCGCAACCTGTTGCATCGCTGTCGGCAGTGGGTGCGAGGGATATCGTGGTTTCTTCCAGCGGCAACACGATCATCGTATCGCTGTCTCCCGAAGAAAAGGCCGCGACGGACAGTCGGACGATCCAGCAATCCTTGGAAATCATTCGCCGCCGCGTGGACGAGGTTGGCACACGTGAGCCGACGATCCAGAGGCAGGGCGCGGATCGTATACTTATTCAGGTTCCCGGCATCGGGTCGGCTGAAGAACTGAAGGCGCTGATCGGGACGACGGCGCGTTTGACGTTCCACCCTGTGGTGCGGGCCGCGGCAAGTGCGAATGCCGTTCCAGGGCCGGGTGAGATCCTGGTGCAGGACTTGGAGATTGAGGAACAGTACTATGTTCTTGAGAGCCGGGCGATCCTGACGGGCGAGGACCTTGTGGATGCGCAGCCAGGGTTCGATCAAAACGGTTTGCCGTCGGTAACTTTCCGCTTCAATCCATCCGGCGCTCGGGTGTTTGGGCAGTACACGACGGAAAACACTGGCGCGCTGTTTGCGATTGCTTTGGATGATCGGGTAATCACCGCGCCTCAGATTCGGGAACCAATCACTGGCGGATCGGGGCAGATCACGGGGAACTTCACGGTTGATAGCTCGACGCAGCTGGCGATTTTGCTGCGGGCCGGTGCATTGCCTGCTGAGATGATCTTTCTTGAAGAGCGCACGATTGGGCCGGAGTTGGGCGCAGATTCGATCGAGGCCGGGCGCATTGCCTCGATCATCGCGTTTGTGGCTGTACTTGTGTTCATGGGATTGTCGTATGGGCTTTTTGGTTTGTTCGCCAATATCGCTTTGGTTTTGAATGTCGGGCTTTTGTTCGGAATATTAAGTTTACTGGGCGCCACGCTGACGTTACCCGGCATTGCCGGGATCGTGCTGACGATCGGTATGGCGGTGGACGCCAATGTGCTGGTGTTTGAACGTATCCGCGAAGAACTGAAAACCGCCAAGGGGCCGAGCCGCGCGATTGAGCTTGGCTATGAGCGGGCTTTGAGCGCAATTATTGATGCCAACATCACCACGTTTATCACTGCGCTGATCCTGTTTGCCCTGGGCTCTGGCCCGGTCAAAGGGTTTGCGGTGACGCTGATGATCGGGATCGCGACATCGGTTTTCACGGCTATCTTTGTGACGCGGTTGATTATCGTGATGTGGTTTGAGCGGAAGCGTCCGCGGACAATCGAGGTGTGATGAAATGAGACTGAGACTTGTCCCGGCTGAAACGAACTTTGATTTCTTCCGCTTCCGCTTTATCACGACGGGGGTTTCCATCGCAGCGATGATCGTGTCGATTATTCTGTGGCTTACAGTTGGTCTGAACTTTGGCATCGATTTCCGTGGCGGCACCACGATCCGTACCGAGGCTGTTCAGCCAATAGATGTGGGCGCTTATCGGGCTGCGGTTGAGGCGTTGGACCTTGGTGATGTTGCGATCAGCGAAGTCTTTGATCCGACGTTCGCAGAAGATCAGAACGTCGCGATGATCCGTATTCAGGCCCAGGAAGGGCAGGAAAGCGTGACCGGTCCGGTGATTGGTCAGGTGGAAACAGCGTTGAAGCAGCTTGACAGCACGCTGACGTTCACGAGCGTCGAAAGTGTTGGGCCAAAGGTGTCGGGTGAGTTGATCCGTACCGCTCTCATTGCTGTGACTGCGGCTTTGGCTGCGCTTCTGTTCTACATCTGGCTCAGGTTCGAGTGGCAGTTCTCGGTCGGCGCGGTTGCAGCGTTGTTCCACGATGTGATTCTGACGATTGGTATCTTCAGTCTGCTGCAAATCAGGTTTGATCTGGCGACCATCGCGGCACTTCTGACGATTGTCGGGTATTCGATTAACGATACCGTGGTCATCTTTGACCGGCTTCGTGAGAATTTGCGGAAATATAAAAAGACGCCGCTTCAGGATGTGATGAACAAGTCGGTGAACGAGACCCTGAGCCGGACGTTGATGACCTCGGGCACGACTTTGCTTGCGTTGATCGCACTACTGATCCTTGGCGGTGACGTGATCCGTGGGTTCGTTTTTGCGATTACATGGGGTGTGATCGTCGGGACCTATTCGTCGGTCTATGTGGCCAAGAACGTGGTTCTGTTCCTTGGTGTGAAGCGCGACTGGTCGACGCCGGGCGAGGGCGGCGGTGGCGGCGCGGGCACGCAGTTTGCCAACATAGATGCTTGAGGCTTTTCAACTGGCACTCGCCACCGAGGGAGTGCTGTTGATCGGCCTTGCGGCTGTTCTTGCGGGTATTGTTCGAGGGTTTACAGGCTTTGGTACGGCGATGGTGTTTTTGCCCGTCGCTGCGCAGTTCCTTGGCCCCTTCGAGGTGCTCACAGCCTTCCTTCTGATGGATATCGTCGCGCCTTTGATGCATGTGCCGCGTGCATTGCGCGATGGGCATCCAAAAGATGTTATGCGGCTGGGGGCGGGGGCTCTGCTTGGGGTGCCCGCGGGCGTCTTTCTGTTGACGCTGGTGTCGGCGGAGGTTTTCCGTTGGGGCGTGTCGCTGAGCGCGCTTGTGATGCTGATATTGCTGGTTGCCGGCGTGCGCTACCGTGGTGTTCTGACGAAATGGTTGATTTACCTGGCCGGTGGAGTGGGCGGTTTGCTTGCCGGTTCCGTCGGTCAGCCGGGGCCTCCGGTTATCATTTTGTATATGGCTTCGAGCCTGCCGGTAAAGACGGTGCGGGCCAACCTGACGATGTATCTGATCGTGGCGGATGTCTTGCTGTTCACTGCGTTGGGCATTGGCGGATTTCTGGTGGCATCTGCGGTATCGCTTGGTGCCTTGTTGATCGCGCCTTATCTGTTGGGCAACTGGCTCGGGGCGGTGCTGTTTCGGCCAGAGTTGGAGCGGTATTATCGTTGGACGGCGTATGCGATTATCGCCGGGTCTGCCGTATTGGGGATGCCCGTCTGGGACTGAGAGGAGACGCAGGTCATGCGTTTGAATGAAGTGCAATTCAACGGCGCGGCACATGTCGAGGGGTATGGGCCAGGTTTTTTTCGGGTGCGTGGAGAGGCGCATG
>CAZMRS010000337.1:0-3594 GCA_964568435.1 uncultured Boseongicola sp.
CTATCGCTTGTCCGCCGATCCATGAAGGCGTCACGTGCTGCGGATGAGTGTCTGGTCACCCTAATCACCAGAAGCTGATTTTCGCTGCGCCGCCATCTTTGTCCAGTAAGGGCTCATAGGAGACATCTGACGAAAAGATTTGGATGACCACTTTGTAGCCGAAGCCGTCATTCATCCCAAGGCTGCCCCCCTGCAAAGGTTGCGAAAGTCGCAGCAGGAACATAGCCGGCATCAACCGGCATCATATGGCCCGTGATGGCTCTGGCGTTAGAAGAAAGCAAAAACGCTACCACATTCGCAACGTCGTTTGGCTCTACCATTGTCTTGAGCGCATTCACGTTCAACATTGAGTCTAGGCTTCGCTCACCCGCATCAACCTTGGCCTGCAGTCCAGGCGTCAAGACATATGTCGGGGCGACTCCGTTGACCCTTACCCCGTGTCTGCCAAGCTCCACGGAAAGCATTTCAACAAGCCGCAGAATTGCTGTTTTCGAAGGACAATAAGCTGGAAGCGGCAAAGCGACATAGGAGTTAACCGATCCAACTGTGACAATCGATCCCGTGCCTTCCTCTCGCATTAGGCGTCCAAAGGACCGACAGGCATTTAGAGTTCCTCCGTAGTTGATCGCCCAGAGTCTGTCATGTGCTCTCAAGTCAGCATCAAGGACGGTTGAAACAGACTCGATTGTGCCGGCCGCGGTCACAAGGTCTGTCGGCGTTCCAGAGTCCGTTTGGATGCCACGAGCCGCCTCCTCAACAGCTTCAGGGTCCGAAACATCGATTTGCATTGCCCGTGCAATTCCACCTGATGCACGAATGTCTTCTGCAACGTTCTCTGCCGCGGAAATGTCGAGGTCCAGAATCCATGTCGATGCGCCCTCATTGGCCAACTTTCTTGCGCAGGCTTCTCCGATTCCGCTCCCGCCCCCGGTTACAACCGCTATCTCACCCATTGTTCCAATCCCCGCCAATTAGTAGCGGCATCATAGCACAAGTTACTAGAAGAGAAGTCAGATGGCTCATGGAGACCCAGGCCGTCATTGACGTATGCCCAGCGCTGGGCTCACCTGACCAATCTAGTCAGATGACTGCATTGAGCCCGAAGCGGACTCTCAGATGCGAGCCATGGGTGGGGCAACGTCCCTGCTTGCGGTCCGATGCAGCGGTTCATTTTTGACCCTGATGGAGAACCTCTTCGACAGCGCGTTTTATTGTCGAACGCAGCCATAGTGATGCTGGCTCTGAGTCAAAACGAGAATGCCACGCAATTTGCTCGAAGTAATTGGGCAACGGCAGAGGTGGCTCGAAAACCTGCAGGTTGGCCTGCTTAGCAAAATATTTTGCAAGCTGTCGAGGACAGGTCAGCAACAGGTCGCTTTCCGCAACCAGCAAAGGCGCCGACATGAAATACCGAGTTCGCATCGCGACGCGACGTTTCAGACCGTGCCGGCCAAGTTCTTCGTCGATCCAACTTGGACTTCTGTCGTCGGTAATCGTTATGAGCAAATGGGGAAGCGTGGCGTAGGTCTCTAGGTCAAGCGTCTCACCGACGCCTGGATGATCTTTGCGTACCACACAGACAAAGTCTTCCCGATACAGGTTGCTTCCCCGGATTTCAGGCATGGCCTGTGCTTGATCCCCTGTCAGAACGGCGGCCAATAACAGGTCGATTTTCCCGTCCGCGAGTTGGGCCACTTCGCTAAAGCGCAACGCCCCCGCACGGGCTATCGGTCGAATTTCGATATCCAGGTTAGGCGCTTGGGATTCGAGGAGTTTCAATACTGGCGGCATCAACAGAGTACTTATGAAATCCGGCGCAGCGATGACAAACCCGCGTTCCGACTGGCCGGGGTCAAATTCGGCAACCGTCGTCACTGCGCGCTCCAGATCCCGCAGTGCTCGATGTAACGGTCCCATCAACTGTTCCGCCAGGGGCGTGCGAACCATGCCACCCTGGGTTCGGGTCAGTAATTCATCTCCGAAAATCCCTCTCAATGTCCGGAGGGAATGGCTCATTGCGGACGGGGTGACGAATTGCTTCTCGGCCGCCGTCTGAACGCTTTGATGGGTCAGCAAATGATCCAAGGCCACCAAAAGGTTTGCGTTGATGCTGGAAAGGTTCACTCCTGAAATTTCCTCATGTTGTGCTGAGATACTCTCGTTTGTCGAACAGATGCCTACCGGTTAATTATACGAGTGCAAATCGAGATAGCAAAGTAAATATCTGTAAAAAAACAGTTTTACTCTGGGTCTTGGACGAACGACACTAGAAGAGGAAAAACGAAATGGCTCAGGTTAAAGTCACACATGAATTCAACGCAACTGCCGATCACATCTGGTCGTTGATTGGCAATCCCGCCGACCTTTCAACTTGGCACCCTGCGATCGCAAGCTCGCAGGTTGAAAACAAGCAGCGAAACTGCGCTTTGGCCGATGGTGGTGAGATTAGCGAGGAGATCCTCAACCACGATGACAATGCGCGAAGCTACACATACCGCATTGTCCAAAGCCCGCTCCCGATGCGCGACTATGTTTCGACGCTCAGCGTCGAGCCGCGCCGCAGTGGCGGATCTTCCGTGACATGGGAAGCAGAGTTCGAACCAGAAGGGATCGAAACCGAGCAGCTTAGAGCAATGTTGGGCGGTCTTTACGACGCCGGTCTCAGCGCTTTGGCAGCAAAGATTCAGTGAACGTTCAGCAGAAGGAAACAACCGGTATGTTCCACAAACTTTCAAAATTTCGCTCGACTGCCATTCTTGCGGGCGCGTTCGCCCTGGCAACAGCTTCGTCTGCGTTTGCGGACAGTAGCCTTGAAGCAACGGATGATGTGTTCTGGATGCTTTCGGCGCAAGTAAACCCTGGCCAGGACGGCGACTTCGCCGCCCTCATGTCTGACATGGTCGCCGCCACCAAGTCCGAACCGGGCAGCAAGAGTTACGAATGGTTTCGTACCGGAGACCAGGTTCAAATTCTGGAGCGCTATGAGACCAACGGCGACGCCGGAATTCACCTGGCCAACTTCGGTGCCAATTTTGCCGATCACTTTATGACCGTCCTGACACCCACCGGCCTGCAGGTTTACGGCCCGGCAGAAGGCGGTGTTCGCGAGGTATTGGCCGCATTTGGTGCGGTGTTCAACAGCCAGATTGGCGGGTTTTCTCGGGACTAGAAGAGTACGACGGGACAAGAAAGCGGATAAATTGCAGCTCGTCACTTTTTGTTAAGTTCCAAGTGCGGCCGCGCCACGCGTTCGAAATGACTTTGCAGCTCTGCTACAGCAAATCGTACATATACGGACTGGCCTGCTCTTCTTAAGCGGGCCTTTTTCAGAAAGGCTTTCAATTTTCAGAAAGGCTTTCAATCAAAGCGTGTAGGATACTGATGCCTGCTTCGTCCGCATCGAGGACTTGCAAAGCGATCTTCGTCGGAGGGCGCGACACCTAACCTCTTGCAATGCCGGACGCTTCGTGGCCTTAAAACGCGCATGACTAGACTGGCTTACATTCTTTCGATTTTTCTGGTGTCGCTGCGGCCTGCTTTAGCGGGTGAGGTTTTGGTTGCGACGGCATCCAACTTTGTTTCGGCGGCCGAAGA
>CAZMRS010000338.1:0-3591 GCA_964568435.1 uncultured Boseongicola sp.
TGTTTCCCGAAGGATCGGGCGGAGGCGTGTCAAAATCACTCCCGTCCATTTGGGGTGATTGGGACGAGTTTGCCGCGTTGGCGGAACAACTGAAAAATGCCTCGGAAGGTTTGAGGTTGAGCGCTGACAACGGTTTAGCTGCTAACGGAGCCAACGACAGCGCAGGCATGATGGGTGGAACGGGCAGCGTTATGATGGGAGGTGAGTCCGCGGCCACCATGGGGAGCGGCATGATGGCCGGGGATCAGAACATGACAGCAGAAATGATTGCAACTATGCCAGCCGACGTTGCATTCATGATGGTCGCCCAGACATGTTCGACCTGTCATCAAAAGTTCCGCGCAGAGGATAACTAAGCCGGTGCGGTGGTGGCGGTGGATTTTCATCTTCGGTCTGCTGGGTGGAACCGGGATTATCGCTGGAACGGTGGCTTGGCCGATCGGCGCACCTGTTTCGGAGATACCTCCAACCGGGGATGCTGACCGGGGTGCTTATCTGGCACGTGCAAGCGGTTGTATCGCATGTCATACAAATTTCGAGGCCGGTGGCGCACCATTGGCGGGAGGGGCTCCCCTGAAAACAGATTTTGGCACATTTTATCCGCCTAATCTGACGACCGACACAGAATATGGAATGGGAAACTGGACTGCGGAAGACTTCGCACAGGCGGTAAGACAAGGGATATCGCCGAACGGAGAGCCATATTACCCGACTTTTACATATCCGTTTTATGCGAACTTCACCGACCAGGACATCGCTGATTTGTGGGCCGCATTCCAAACCGTGCCCCCTGTGAACGAGCCAAGTCCTGCTCACGAAATTCCGTTCCCGTTCGATCAACGGTGGGGGATGAAGCTTTGGAGAGCAGCCTTTCTGACGGAACCGGACACTGCGCCGGAAGCAAATCAAAGTGATGCCTGGAACAGAGGCAAGCTTCTTGTCAATGGAGCGGCGCATTGCTCTGCCTGTCACACAACGAGAAACTATGCGGGTGCTCGCATTACATCCGAGCGCTTTTCCGGAAACGAGGCTTTGCCGGGAGGCGGGAAGGCACCCTCGATCCGTTCTGATGATCTCTTATCAGGAGGGTGGACGGTGGATGATCTGGCCTACGCCTTACGATCTGGCATTACGCCATCGGGCGACGTCTTTGGAGGATCGATGGCCGAAGTCGTGAGAGACGGCACGAGGTTTTTGAGTGATCAAGATCTTAAGGCAATGGCAACGTACCTGATGGATAGCGAAACATAGAACTGGGATTAGACAAATGTTCACCTTAACTCGGCGCCAGTTTCTGGCCACGTCCAGTGCGTTTGCTGGCATGTCGGCGTCCAAAGGACTAGCGAACACGCAGCCAACCAAACTAGTTGCCCAGGAAACCGGCATTCAATTGCTGCCCGATGACTATGGCAAAACGACGCTTTGGTGTTATGGCGGGCGCTCGCCGGGTCCGGAGATCCGGGTCAAACAAGGAGATCGGGTTCGGCGAAGATTAATCAATCGCTTTTCCCAAGGGACATCAACGCACTGGCATGGCATCCGTATCGACAATGCAATGGACGGCGTTTCCGGTCTGACGCAGGACGCCGTACAGAATGGAGAGATGTTCGACTACGATTTTGTAGTCCCTGACGCCGGCACATACTGGTACCATGCACACAATCGTTCGCTGGAGCAGGTGGCCAGGGGACTCTACGGAGCACTCATCGTCGAAGAACCAGAGACCCTCGATATAGATCGAGAAGAAGTCCTCATTCTCGATGACTGGCGTATAGATCCGGAAACCGCGCAAATCTCAAATGACTTTGGTGCGCCTCGTGATCTCAGCCATGCAGGACGGCTCGGAAATCTGATCACTACCAACGGTACCTTCAATCTGGCTTTGACAGCGCGGCGGAACGAACGCATTCGTCTCCGCCTTATCAACGCGTCGAATGCACGTAATTTTCAATTGGGTCTGGATGGTCTTGAAGGCTGGATGATGGCCCTCGACGGGATGCCTTTGCATTCGCCCCGCAGAGTTGTCGACACGATGACCCTTGCACCGGCGCAACGGATTGACTTGATTGTTGATGTAACTGCGGACGTCGGAGAAACGGCCCATATCGTGCAAATCAGCCGGGACGAAGCCTTTAGCCAAGTTGCATTTGAGGTTGCAAGCGCCGGGAGTGTCACCCGCAGGGATGCGCCCGTTGCCCTGCCTCCGAATGACCATCCGATGGTCGATCTGAAAGAAGCCACGGCGCTCAGCCTCAGTATGGAAGGTGGTGCCATGGGACGTTTGAGCGCAGCCTCTCTTGGAGGGGAAGTCAAACCTATGGGGGAGCTCGTCGAAGCCGGGTATTTCTGGTCTTTCAACGGGGCGGTTGACGGAATTGACGGCGAACCGTTCGCTCGTTTGGAACGCGGCGACAATGTAAAGCTATCGATTGCCAACGATACCGTCTTCCCACATGCCATGCATCTGCATGGAATGCATTTTCACGAGGTGGCAGAGAGTGGTGAACTTGGGCCTCTTCGTGACACGACCCTGCTTGAACGGGGTCAAACGCGTGAAATCGCCTTTGTTGCGGACAATCCGGGCCAATGGCTCCTGCATTGCCACATGCTGTCGCATGCTGCCTCAGGCATGATGACGAAAATTGTCGTTACATGAGCAACCGCACCGTTTATCTCGGACTTGGCGTTGCTGTCCTCATGGTGGCAGCTGGCTTTCTCTGGCGACAGTCTGATGGAACAGTTGGTTTGGCGGGCTCCGCAGGTCTTTATCCTGCCGATATTGCTGCGGGCGAGGCGCTCTATGCGCAGAACTGCGCGGCATGCCATGGCGTGAATTTGGAAGGCGAAGAAAACTGGCAGACGCCACGGGAAGATGGGAGCCTGCCAGCTCCGCCGCATGACGCTAGCGGACATACCTGGCATCACCCCGACAGCATGCTTTTCACCTATACAAAGAAGGGTGGAGAACAGACACTCGCCGCGCAAGGCATAGAATTCGCCAGCGGCATGCCGGGGTTTGGTGATCAGCTGGGCGATGAGGAAATCTGGAACATCCTCGCATACATTAAATCGACATGGCCTGAACGCGAACGCGCCGCACAGGCGGACCGTACAGCCCAAGACTTGGCATCAAAAGGAGATGGGTAATGAAACAATTATTGGCAGGAACTGCACTCGTGTTGCTTCCGCTATCTGCGATGGCGGACGGCCCAAGCGAAGAGCGCATTAAGGAACTTGTTCTTGAAGCTATCCGCGAAAACCCGGGCATTGTCTTCGAGGCGGCTCAACTGTTCGATGAGCAGCAACAGGCCATCCAGGACCAGGCCGCTGCGCAGGTTCTTGAAACGGAAAAAGCCACACTCGAGAATGATCCAAACGCACCTGTCTTGGGCAATCCCGAGGGCGACGTGACCGTGGTGGAATTCTTTGATTACAATTGCCCCTACTGCCGCCGTGTAAAACCCGAAATGGAAGCTTTGCTTGCCTCGGACACGAATGTCAGAGTTGTGTATCGCGAATGGCCCATTCTCGGGGAAGGGTCGGTTTTTGCCGCGCGCGCCGCATTGGCTTCGCGTAATCAGGGCAAGTATG
>CAZMRS010000339.1:0-3585 GCA_964568435.1 uncultured Boseongicola sp.
GACGTTGGGCGGGCGGCTTTCCATCCGACCCACGTGGGTCTGCTGGAGCTGAAGTTCCGCCGTATCCTCGATCGTCAGGATGCGTTCGTCGTTGTCGATGAAAGACGAAAGCGCGTTCAGCGTGGTTGTTTTACCTGAACCCGTACCGCCGGAGACGATAACATTCAGGCGGGTTGCAACGGCGGCTTGCAAGTAAGCAGCCATCTCTTCGGTAAAGGCACCGAAGTTCACCAGGTCATCGACCGACAGCTTTTCTTTCTTAAACTTACGAATGGAGACGAGCGAACCGTCTACCGCAATAGGTGGCACCATTGCGTTGAAACGTGAACCGTCGGCAAGACGGGCGTCAACGTAAGGGTTTGATTCATCGACACGACGACCCACAGCGGACACGATCTTGTCGATGATCCGAAGCAGGTGGCGTTCGTCTTTGAATGTGGTGTCGGTCAGTTCCAGCTTACCGGCCCGTTCAACGAAGACCTGCTGTGGGCCGTTCACGAGAATATCGTTGACCGTGTCGTCCTTCAGAAGCGGTTCAAGCGGACCAAGGCCGGTCACTTCGTCATAAAGGTCCTGATTCAGCGTCTGACGCTCTTCGCGGTTCAGAACAACGCCCATTTCGTCGAGCGCTTCGCCGGAAATGGCGACGATCTCGGCGCGGAGATCGTTTTCCGTGGCGGATTCCAGCGCGCTGAGGTTGAGGTTGTCCAAAAGACGCTTGTGCAGCTCAAGCTTGATCTCGCCGAGCCGCTCTTTGCGTTTCTTTTCCTTGTCGACCGGCGCAGCCTGAGCCTGAATGCGGCTCATCTGGCGGCGCTGTACTTTCGCCTCTGGCGGCGGTGCGGCCGGTTCTTTCGCGACAGGGAGATCAGCCTGACCGCCGGGAATACTTTTCAGCTCTGGCTGGCCGGGTGCCCCACCCTGATCGCCAGTTTTCTTATACTTTGAAAACAACGGCTTGCTCCTTAATTACTTAGGCGCCTTCGACGGCTTCGAGATTGGTTTCATGCACGGATTCCGCGAGCTTCTGCACTTCTTTGCGCAGAGGGTTCTTTGCGGCGACTTCACTGAGTGGAACGCCATGGTCGTTGGATTGAACGACCTGACGACCGCCATCCGGCATCAGAAGTTCGATCTTGATGTCGAGGCTTTCGGCCATGCGTTTTACGCGGCTTTTGCCTGTCAGATCGGTGAATTTCGGCGCGCGGTTCAGCACGTAGCGTAGTTTGTTGACCGGCAGTTCTTCGCCCTTCAACGCGCGGATCATACGAAGCGTATTCTGCGCGGAACGCATGTCGAGCTCGGTCATCGCGAAATAGACGTGCGCGGCGTTCAGGACTGTTTCGGTCCACATGACCACGTTGTGTGGCATGTCGATGACGACGTAGTCGAAGTTGGTGCGGGCGACCTCAACCAGTTTCTCGACGTCTTCCTGGCTGATCATGTCCAGCGGGATTAGTTCGCTGGGGGCAGTTAGAACGTGCAGCTTTTCATTGAAGGACAGAAGCGCCTGCATGAAGCTGTCGCTGTCCATGACGCTGGTGTCTTGCAGCAATTCGAAGACGGCCTCGCGACGCGGCAGGTCAAGGTATGTCGATACCGATCCGAACTGGAGATCGAGATCGAGGATGCAAACCCGCGGGTGTTCGCCGTCGACTTCAAGATTCGCGAGTTCCCAAGCGAGGTTCACGGCGAATGTGGTTGTGCCAGTGCCGCCCGAGAGTCCTTGAACCGGAAGAACCACGCCATCGCGGTCGCCGGTCGCCTTGATCTTTGTGCGCATTTCGTCGGGAATTTCCTGGCTGGCCAGTTCGGCCGCGCGTCGGATCCGAGTTAGCGCGTCGTTCAGCGCTCCGTCTGGAAGCGGGTAAGGGACGAATTCTGCTGCGCCAAGTTTGATGAGCTGGTGCAACGCGATCGGGCTGACTTCTTCAGCGATGACAATACCGTTTACGTCACGCTCTTTTGCCAGTTTGACGAGGTCGCCGATGACATCGATATGTTCTTCATCTTCCTGATCGATGGCCAAGGCCACAAATTCAAGTGCGTCTGCATCTGGTTGTTGCAGGAACATACCTGCATCCTCAAATGACAGATCGCCCCAGCTTTCCCCACACTCAGCTTCCATATCTTCAATCAGAAGATCGAAATTCTGAACATCCCGGCTGATGGTGCACGCCGTGATGGGCGCTGGTTCTTCCTGTAATGCCGCGTTGCTCGCCATACCCTTGTCCTTCACTTCCGGATCGGGTCCGAACCACACGGAACCCACCAAATCCGGTCGAGAGACCTGGCGCCAAAATCTGCGCACAGGTTTCCCCTAGGGAGGACATTGACCATCAATCCGGGCGACATTGTGGCCAAAAAACCGTAATTATTCGGTATTCTGAGACGGTTGAATAAAAAAGGGCGGCCAGTGGCCGCCCTTCGAAGATTGATTTTTCTGCGTTTAGTTGGTCGCTGAATCGTTGATTGCACCCAGACCGCCACCAAGACCAGACGGCGAAACTGCGCTGCCGACGTAGTCGCGGAAGATAATCTGGGCGTATTTGCCGTTCAGTACCATCGGAGCATTCTCGACGACGCCAGAAACCTCAGTCACGGTACGACGATTGCGGCGTTCGCGCTCATTGGTGGAAACGGCCAGTTCTGTTTCGCCGCGCGATACCAGAGACTTCAAGCGGGAGCGGCTGACACCTTGGCTAACCAGGTAGTTAACAACCGCATTCGCCCGGCGCTTACCGAGAGCCTGGTTGTAGGCATTTGAACCCACAGCGTCAGTGTGACCGAATACGCTGAAGCGAATTTCGGGGAACTGACGAATCCAGTTGGCCTGCTCGCGTAGAATTGCCTGAGCATCCGCATCGAGCGTCGATTTGTCGAACTCGAACGTAACCATCGTTGGAACTTCCGAAGTGAACCGCTGGTTCAGGTTTGCCAGGAAGGTCAGGTCGCCGTTCTGGATCTGGGTGTTGTTCATCGTGGGGTTGCCGAAACCACCTTCGTCGATGAATGCGCCAGATTCTTCGTTGAAGCCGTCGAAGGCTGTGCCTTCGCCACAGGCTGTCAGAGCAAGCACGCTGGCCCCGACCAGGAAGGATTTGATCTTAAGGGTCATTGGTTTCACTCCATTACGTAGCCGTAAGAACCACTGAAGTCCTGCTTGGCGACTTCAGCAGCGGCACCTGTGCGTGGCGCGCCGGCCGGACGTGCTGTCTGACCGAACAGGAACAGCTCAGATTCCGTTGGGATGCGCACGCGATCTGTCGGCAGCGCAAGGGCTTCACCGCGGGTCGGCGTGACGAGATGCGGCGTGATGATCACGACCAGCTCTGATTGTTGGCGATCAAAGTTCGCGCTGCGGAAGAGGGCACCGAGGATCGGAATATCGCCGAGCCAAGGAACCTGAGCGGCTGCATCCGAGAAGTCGTCCTGGAGGAGACCTGCAATTGCAAAGCTCTGACCGTCCAGCATTTCAACTGTGGTGTTGGTTTCGCGTTTGGTAAATCCATTCACCGAGAACCCGTCGTTGGTCACCGACGTACCGAGGTCGATTGCCGAAACCGCTGCGTTCAGTTCAAGGTT
>CAZMRS010000340.1:0-3580 GCA_964568435.1 uncultured Boseongicola sp.
AGGCAATCGTACCCCGCTACCGCTATGACCAGCTAATGCGTTTGGGTTGGAAGTGGTTCCTGCCATTCTCGCTCCTCTGGGTCGTGCTGGTGGCGTTCTTTGCTAAGTTTGAACTGTTTGGCGGTGCCTATGCCCGCTGGGCGATGGGAGGTTAAGCAATGGCTCACATCGACTGGAACCGTGCAGGCAAATACTTTCTGCTTCTGGATATGCTTCAAGGCTTCAAGCTTGGCATGAAGTATTTCTTCGCCCCTAAAGCGACGGTGAACTATCCGCATGAAAAGGGGCCTCTGTCCCCGCGTTTCCGTGGAGAACACGCATTGCGTCGCTATCCGAACGGTGAAGAGCGCTGCATTGCCTGCAAGCTTTGCGAAGCTGTGTGCCCGGCGCAGGCGATCACAATCGACGCGGAACCCCGCGAAGATGGCAGCCGCCGCACCACGCGATACGACATCGATATGACGAAATGCATTTACTGTGGCTTCTGTCAGGAAGCTTGCCCAGTGGATGCGATCGTTGAAGGGCCGAATTTCGAGTTCTCGACCGAAACGCGTGAGGAACTGTTCTACGACAAGGCGAAGCTCCTTGATAACGGTGAGCGCTGGGAAGCCGAGATTGCCCGCAACCTTGAGATTGATGCACCTTACCGATGAACGACGCCGCCAACCCTTTTGAAGCCATGATGAAGATGAGCCAGGACTGGGCAAAATCGCTCAACCCTGCGTTGGAGTCATTTACGCCTAAGGGGTTTGAGGCTCTGTGGCCGACGATGCCCAAGGATGTGATGGAAACCTTCATGGGCAAGACCTTCAATCCTGAAGGGTTGGATGCGAAGACCAAGCTTTTACTAACGCTGGGATCGCTCACTATTCTGGGTGCGCAGGCCGAGGCGCAGATCCGTATGACAGTTCGCCACGCAATTGAAGCAGGGGCCACAAAGCAGGAGATCGCTGAAACAATCGCGCTCGTAGGCGTGTTTGGTGGCGTGCCAGCAATGACCAAGGCCATGGAACTGGCCAGTTCCGTAATGGATGCCGACGACGGAGAAGACACATGACCGCAAGTGCTTTCGCCTTTTACCTTTTCGCGCTGTCGTGCGTGACCGGAGGGCTGTTCACAGTGATCGCGCGGAACCCGGTGCATTCGGTGCTGTGG
This sequence comes from uncultured Boseongicola sp., assembly GCA_964568435.1. Taxonomy (GTDB): domain Bacteria; phylum Pseudomonadota; class Alphaproteobacteria; order Rhodobacterales; family Rhodobacteraceae; genus Boseongicola. The sequence goes on from CAZMRS010000340.1 coordinate 1,156, forward strand.
CTGATCCTGGCGTTCCTATCGGCGGCTGGACTGTTCGTGCTTTTGGGCGCTGAATTCGTCGCGATGTTGTTGATTATCGTTTACGTGGGCGCGGTTGCGGTGCTGTTCCTCTTCGTTGTGATGATGCTCGACGTCGACTTTGCCGAGTTGAAGGCCGAAATGACCAAGTATTTGCCGTTGTCTTTGATGATCGGTCTGGTGCTGATGATGCAGTTGGCGATCGCCCTCGGTGTTTGGACAACGGCTGACGGCGTCGAGATTGCAACGGTGCCGGATGCGATTGCAGGCGGTGGTGAGCATAACACGCAGGCGCTGGGCTTGATCCTTTACGACCAGTATTTCCTGTTGTTCCAACTCGCTGGGCTGATCCTTCTCGTTGCAATGATTGGAGCGATTGTTCTGACTTTGCGCCATCGTGTCGACGTCAAGCGCCAGGATCCACTGCAGCAAATGTATCGCGACCCATCCAAAGCGATGGTGATGAAAGACGTAAAGTCAGGGCAGGGTCTTTAAGTGAATGGCGAAACGCGGCGGCATACTACAGGCCTTTGGGAACCTGTTCCGCTGGACCATCTACGGTCTGGCGGCTTTGCTTGGCGTAGGCGCCTATTACTACTGGTTTGCAGAACCAGAGAATCCGCCGATCCCATGGAATTCGAGTGTAGCCGTGTTGCCTGAGGATTACGTAGTCCAAGGTGCGCGCGAGCAAGTGCTTGCGGAAGAAGCGGCTGCTGAAGCCGAACGGGCAGCTGCCGAAGAGGCTGCTCGCGCGGCGGAAGAGGCTGCCGCCGAAGCAGAGCGGCAAGCGGCCGAAGCTGCGGCGGAAGCACAACGTTTGGCAGAAGAAGCTGCGGCTGAGGCCGAGCGTCTGGCTGCGGAAGCTGAAGCCGAGGCTCAGAAGGTCGCCGAAGAAGCCGCTTCCAAAGCCGAGGAGCTGGCCGCAGAAGCGGAAGACGCGGTTGAGGATGCCGTCGATGCGGTAACAGATGCGGCAAATGACGCTGTATCTGAGGTTGCCGGAGCCGTTGCTTCACTGATCGAGGTGCCGGGTGCGAATACCGCGATGTCATTGGTCAATGCGTTTCGCCGTGACAATGGCGGCATCGAAGTGACGACAGAAGGCGACGACGGCGCAACGCTTTGGTTGGTGAATTGCGCTCCCCTAGCCATTGGAACGATTGCATCGGGCGAAAGCGCTGGTGCGCTCGGTGATCGCACCGAAGACCCTGAGATGACTGAAATACCCTTGAGCGACCCGCGAGCGTTAATTGCTGCGACCGCTTGCGGCGTAATGAGATAAGAGACGGAACTGGGACGATGATCGGACTTGAACATTATTTGACGGTGGCGGCGACGCTTTTCGTCATCGGGATCTTCGGGATATTCCTGAACAGGAAGAACGTGATTATCTTGCTGATGTCGATCGAACTGATGCTTCTGGCGGTTAACATCAACCTCGTCGCATTCTCTGCTTACCTCTCTGATTTGACGGGCCAGGTCTTTACCCTATTCGTCCTGACCGTCGCGGCCGCCGAGGCCGCGATTGGCCTTGCGATCCTCGTCTGTTTCTTCCGAAACCGTGGCACCATCGACGTCGAAGACGTCAACGTGATGAAGGGCTAAGTCATGGCAACCATCGTCCTCTTTGCCCCGCTCATTGGTGCCATCATCTGTGGCTTCGGCTGGAAGTTCATAGGAGAAAAAGCCGCTCAATGGACCGCGACTGGTCTGTTGTTCGTTGCTGCATTCTTCTCTTGGATCATCTTCCTGACTTTCAATGGCGAGACGCAGCAAATCCAGATTTTGCGCTGGATTGAATCCGGCTCGCTGTCGACGGATTGGGCCATTCGTCTCGACCGTCTGACCGCGATCATGCTGATCGTCATCACGACAGTGTCGGCGCTCGTGCACCTGTATTCCTTTGGCTACATGGCGCATGACGACAATTTCGACGATGAAAAGGAAAGCTACCGCCCCCGTTTCTTTGCCTATCTGTCGCTCTTCACCTTCGCGATGTTGATGCTTGTGACGGCCGACAACCTTGTGCAGATGTTCTTCGGCTGGGAAGGTGTGGGCCTAGCATCCTACCTTTTGATCGGGTTCTATTTCCGAAAGCCAAGCGCGAATGCCGCTGCTATCAAGGCGTTCGTCGTCAACCGTGTGGGTGACTTTGGCTTCGCGCTGGGCATTTTCGCGATCTTCTTCATGGTCGACTCCATCAAGTTCGACGACATCTTCGCGGCGGCGCCCGAACTGGCAGAAGCAAAGATCAACTTCCTTTGGCGAGAGTGGCCCGCGATTGAAGTGATCGGCATCCTTTTATTCGTTGGCGCGATGGGTAAGTCGGCGCAGTTCATCCTGCACACTTGGTTGCCGGACGCTATGGAAGGCCCAACGCCTGTTTCGGCACTGATTCGCGCGGCGA
>CAZMRS010000341.1:0-3565 GCA_964568435.1 uncultured Boseongicola sp.
AAAAGCGAGATTGCGCGTCGGCGGCCTCTTGGGCCCGGGCGTCACGTTCGGCTGCCAGTGTGTTCAGGCGGCCTTCATATATGGCCTGATCGCGCAGAGCCTGTTCACGCAGGTCGCCTGCGCCAAGGCTGTGCATCAAGAGGATTGCTGATGAGATGATCGTCCAGCCGATAAGTATGGCGGAGCCGGTGAGGCCGATGAGTTGGGTGAGAGGTGACAGACGGATGAAGCGCGTTTCGGTGTCCGTGCGCAGAAACATGCGCTGCTCTGGAAACACGCGTTCCAGTGACGCGCGCGTTTTAATTGCCAAGCCTTGCAGCACTCTGCCTGTCCCGTTCGTTTTGCCCCGTCGCGCAGAAGCCGCATCCCCACACGAGTTCCACCCGCAATGTGTTAACGGCTGTGGAAAACTCTGGCAACCTTACTGTCCTTGTCCGCTGGGTGACCTATCTCGCGAGGCAGAATTCGGCAAGTTATCGCCTAAGCTCACGCGTCTTCCGTTAACGGCCAGTAAAAATCCGGGGGGATTCCGGCTTCGGCGCGCTTTTCTTCGTTGAATGGCGGTTTCAACGTGGAGTGGAAGTAGCGGCGCACGAGGTCGTGGAAGACGGGCTTTGGATCAAGCCCGTGGCGGCCGCAGAGGAAGTGAAACCACTTTGAGCCATAAGCCACGTGGCCCACTTCTTCGGCGTAGATCGTTTCCAGTGCTTCTACGGCGCTGTCGAGTTTGGCCTGTTTGAAGAGGTCGATCATGCCCGGGGTGACGTCGAGGCCGCGCGCTTCTAGCACCATAGGGACCACAGCGAGGCGCCCCATGATGTCGTCGGCTGTGTCTTCGGCAGCGCTCCACATGCCGGCGTGGGCAGCGAGCGCACCGTAGTGGCTGCCCAGCGCTTCAAGACAATCGCTTACAAGGTTGAAGTGCTTGGATTCTTCATCGGCCGCCTTCACCCAGTCATCGTAGTAACCAAGTGGCATGTCGTTGTTCGGGAAGCGTGCAATAAGGTCCCAATGGAGGTCGACGGCGTTGAGTTCGATATGGGCGACTGCGTGGAGCATGGCGATGCGTCCCGCTTCTGAGCCGGGTTTGCGGCGCGGCACGTCGCGGGGGGAGAGGAGTTCGGGCTTGTCAGGGCGCGCAGGAAAGTCCGGTGGAGCGGAGTTGCCGATTGGAAGCGGTTCTTGAGCTTCGCGGGACGCAAACCATCTGGCCGCGTTTTGTCGACTGATCCGAGTTTTCTCGCGTCCGTCGGGGGTCGTCAGAACTTCGACGGCAAGGTCGGTGAGTGTGGTCATGGTGTGGCCCCGGTTCATGTTGACCGGGACCTACACCAGAACGCCCTGTTTCGCGAGAGGCCTCAGGCTGATTTTGCGGCCTCAAGTACGGCGTCCACGTGGCCGGGAACTTTGACTTTGCGCCATTCCTGCAAGACCGTGCCGTCGCTTCCGATGAGGAAGGTTGAACGTTCGATACCCATGTACTTCTTGCCGTACATCTGTTTTTCGACCCAGGTGCCATAGGCTTCGCAAACAGAGCCATCGGCATCCGCGACCAATGCAACGTCGAGCTCATGTTTGGCGATGAATTTGTCGTGCTTTGCAACGGTATCGCGGGAAACGCCGACGACGACCGCACCGGCTGCTTCAAAATCGGCCTTGGCCTCGGAAAAGCCGATGGCCTCTTTTGTGCAGCCGCTTGTGTCGTCCTTCGGGTAGAAATAGAGCACGACTTTGGATGGCTGGAGGCTGGACAGCGTAAGTTCGCCGCCGCCGTCGCGAGGCAGAGTGAAATCTGGGGCGGTTGACCCAACGAGCGACATGTTTGGTATCCTTTTTGATCCCGGAAACGGGTGGTGACAGATTGTTACTTGGGTTTTAGTGCGGAACGTCCGAGAATGAAGGGCAAAAGGCAGCAAAAATGACGGGTTGGCGTGGCTGAGCAGCGTTCAAAACCGACGAGCCGATCAATATCGGAGATACAACGCGCCGCGCATGCGCGGTCGCGGTCACGCGCGCGTGCTCAAGAGATACGGGCGGCACACCACGGGCGTGTCGGGAGGGGCTTGATCGCGACGGTGCTGTTGGCCGCCGTTGTGATTTTCTTTGGAGGGCTCGTTTTGTCTGGGCGTGCCGTGCCATTGCCCCCGACACTCAGGCTGCAAGTCGAAGAGGTGATTGCCGAACGGTTGCCAGAAGCGACAGTCTCTATTGACGACGTGGCGATCATGCTTGGCCCGAATGGGGCACCGCGGGTGCGCATGGAAAACCTTGAGTTCGGAGATTTGGGCGGTGGTGGCGTTGCCGTCTTGAACGGTTTGACGGCGCATTTGTCTCCGGGCGCGTTGTTGCGTGGGCGTTTGCAGCCAGAGCAGCTGGTTTTGGATGGCGCGCAGGTCACCGTGCGTCGCAGCCGCGATGGCACGCTGGCACTGGTTGCGGGGTCAGGTGGTGCGAACACCGAATTCAGTTTGCCGGGATTATTGTCTGTATTCGACGCAGCACTTGAGAGTGGACCTTTGAGTTCCATCACGGAAGCCTCCGCAGACGGGATGGTTATCACGTTGGAGGACGCGCGTTCGGGCGGTATCTGGCAGGCGACGAACGCGGCTATTCGGGTGCGCCGGAGCGAAACCGGTTTAACGGCGACTGTGACCTCGGATGTGTTCAATGGCACTGACAGCGTGGCTGAGGTGCAAATGTCGCTGGCCTATGAAAGTGGCAGCGGAGACCTGGGTGTGGGGATGCGGTTGGTCGACGTGGCCGCCCGGGATATTGCGGCTCAAGCGGCGGCTCTGTCTTGGCTTGGCGTTCTGGATGCACCGATCTCGGGGTCGGTGCGGGCGGATATCACCCGCGACGGGACGCTGAGTGGATTGTCGGGAGCGTTGGATATTTCCGCTGGGGCTTTGACGGCTCAGGCTGGAACGGAGCCCATCGGGTTCCAGACGGCGCGCGCGTATCTTGAATTTGATCCAAGCCGGCAGCGCATCGATTTCAGTGAGGTGTCCGTTGCCACCGATACGCTGCAGGTTACGGCGACGGGACACAGTTACCTTGCGGAAGTCCTGGACGGCTGGCCGCGCGCCTTTCTTGGGCAGTTCGTGATCTCGGAATTCGCTTTGGACGAAAAGGAGCTTTTTCGAGAGCCGGTGGCGCTGAGCGGTGTGCGAGCGGATTTGCGGCTGCGGACGGACCCGTTTGAGGTCGAAGTTGCGCAGCTGGCGACCGAACAGGAAGGGCAGATCATCACAGGAAAGGGGCATGTGTCCGCACGCGAGGATGGTTGGCATGTTTCTGTGGACGGCCAGACGTCGCAAATTGCTACCGAGACCGTGATGCGGTTCTGGCCGTTGATCGAGGCGCCGATCACACGGACCTGGCTTGATCGCAATGTCCGCACAGGTGTTTTGAGGGATGTCACGATGGCGTTTCGCAAGGTGCCCGGTTCGCGTTCTGACATCGGGTTGAACTTCTCGTTCGAGGACGGCGTGGTTCAGTTCTTGCCGAACATGCCGCAACTTGTTGGGGCCGGAGGACGTGCAGCCATTTCCGAAGATGCCTTTCA
>CAZMRS010000342.1:0-3557 GCA_964568435.1 uncultured Boseongicola sp.
ACCGCCAGTCCGGCCGTCGCTTTGCGCCACCCCGAGGGTTGGTTGGTATTAGACATACCTCCACCATTCTGAGGCATGACTGTCCCAGTCGCTCCATGCGGAGCATCATTGAATTTTGTCATTAGTTTGCCAGCCGGCAAAGATTTCCCGTTCGCTCAGGAGCGTTTTCTCTTGTGTGGTGATTCGCGGACTGCTAGATTCTAGGTGTCTAATCTAAGAATTGCGCTTTGCGCAGCAGCCCTCGAAGCTCCGGTTTCGGGGGTTTTTCTTTGCTCGCCTTCCTCCTTTCTGCTCATCCTCAATTTTCATCCGTCCGGTTTACAGCTGTAAACTCGGCGTAGGATCTCTTGATAATCTCAGCCAGATTCTCGTCGAGCCATTCCGCAAACTTCGCATTGGTTCCCGATTTCTTAGCCGACATCGATATCGACCCGCGTCCTGTCTTGATCGTCACACCCTCAACTGGCGTCATCTCCGAGGAGCTACGACCTTGTCGCGCACCTCGTTTGGAAGCTTCTTTCAGCAGCACATCCAGTCGATCATCAGAGCTCACTTCTTTTCCGCACTTTTGAAGAACGGATACGGCAGCCCTCTCAGTGAGTTTTTTGGCGATGAAAAGCTCGGCGAGAGCGGTCCACTTGGGTCGGCCAGATTTCGGTGCGGCCCCGATAAGATCACCAACTTTGACCGGTACACTCTGGGTCACCTTCATCAAGTGCGAGAGACCCGAGGCAGACAGACTCAAAACTTGCCGCACCGTCGGAGTCGCGTGACCTACCTCTAGGATTGCCTCCGCAAACCGCGCCTTTTCATAAAACGATAGGTTGCGGCGAGCGGCGTTTTCCAAGCCCTTTGCGAGAAGAGCTGTCTGGTCATCTATGTCTTGTACATTGGCGCGTACTTTGATGCCGAGTTCTCGGCAGGCTCTTAGGCGGCGTCTACCATAGATAGCCTCAAACCGCCCCTCGGACTTCGCCTTTCGAACAAGGATCGGCACCTGCTGTCCACCGTCCTGGATGCTGCTTTTGAGCGCATCGAAACCTTCGCCGTCGTCTTCTGAGTTTACAGCTGTAAACTCGTCGAGCCTGTCCGCAGGGCCCCAGTCATCGATTAGGTTCGGATCAATTTCTCGGATTGCAGCAAGTGATCCTTGTAGCGCTCCGAGAGCCGGAGCACTTGTCTTTGCAACTTTGCCCACCGACTTAGCGCCAGACCGGGCGATGGTATTGGCAATGCCAGACATATCTTGGAGTGATTTCCTAGCCATTACGAACGTCCCCATGCTTGATGGATCATTCGTTCGACCTCTTCGCCCACGGAATCCATAGAGCCCTTGGCACGATCGTATGTCGCTCGCGTCATTTCGGAACGAACAACCTCATAGATCGACTGCTTGAGCATCGTCGCATCGCTGATTGCTGTGCTTTTCAGAGCAGTTGCTGACATTACGCGATCTTGAAACAATGCGCGCATGAACGATGAGAGCTGCTGAGAAGGCACATCCGTCGGTTCGTCACGGGTGACCAAAAATTTGAAATGATCATATTGCAGCGTTGCGCCGGCCTCTTCAATCACCCCCATGTACGCGCCCGCAAGCTCAAGAAACTGGGCCGTCGAAGAAACGTCCAGCATGGAAGGTGTAAGCGGCACGATAAGCGAGCTCGCTGCAGCCATCCCAGCAATTGTCAAAAAGCCAAGTTGTGGAGGGCTGTCCACGAGAACGAGATCGAAGTCACCTTCAACTTGCGCCAGTGCGTTTCTTATGCGCGTAAAGAACGGCTGATCAGGATTGGAATGGACCGCGGATTCTGTCTCGAACTCTGAAAGGATCAGTCTTGAGGGCGCGATAGACAATCCTGGGAAGTACGTCGCTTGCACGACGTCCGCCATGTACACGGGATCATCGTAGCGAATAGCATCATAGATCGTCAGCCCATCAAACTCGATTTCCGGACTGATCCCACACATAGACGTAAGAGAGCCTTGTGGGTCCAGATCAACTGCAAGGACCCTGTAGCCGCGAAGCGCGAAATAGTGGGCCAGGTGAATAGTGGTGGTGCTCTTGCTGCTACCGCCTTTGAAGTTCATCAACTGCCAGACCTGGAGCTTTTCTTCGGAGGATCGGCGCGGCACATACCGTCCCTTTGTTCGGGATGAACGCTCCAGAATCTCACGCGCGTCCCAGATTTCCTGGGCAGTGTAGTATCGACGGCCACCCCGGATGTCATCGGGCTCGGGGACGGTTCCCTCCGCATGCACCTTTCGCATAAACTGGCCGGAAACACCCAGAAGCTCGGCGACTTCGGGAGCAGCGAATTTACGTAGGGGCTTGGTATTGTCGGGAGCGAATGCCGCAAGTAGGTGTTCTCGAATCGCCGCATTCAATCGCTCGGAAATCTCAGTTGCGAGAACTGAAGGCCTTTCGGTTGCGAGTGGTGTCACTGGAATCATGTGGTTGCCCCAATTTCGAAAATGTGGCCTTTTTCGCGCCACTTGGGGATAACAGGTGTGATTCACCCATCTAAGTCAAGGTTTTTCGCTGATTTAGTGTCTAATGCGGCAGGGTTAGACTATATACGCCACAGAGAAAACCAAATCAGTTTACAGCTGTAAACCCTCCAGCGAGGCCAAAAGCCTCGCTGGAGATTTCGTTTAGGCTTCCTTCGGGCCCCAGGGGATCACCGCCTGGATCGTGTCATCATCCTGGTTTGCAGCCTTGCCGAGATTGGCGTTGAAGCCGAAATCCCGAACGCTCATGGTGAAGTAACCGACGACGGTGTCATGGCCCTACTTCTTCCAAGTGCCACCGCATTCGACCAGTCGATCATCGGGCGAGCGACGAAAGACGCAACGCGTGGGAGCCATAGATTTATCGCTTGCGCCCGGCCCGACGGTGATGTCGATGTCGGAGTTCTGGGTGGAAATCGAACCGATACCCTTGGCAGTCATGATGTGAGCGCCTTCGAATTCAAAGCATTTGGTGGGGATTGCTTTGCTGCTTAGCTGGTGTTGCAATGGTGGTCAGAGGGCCGGTGACAACGACCAGAATACACCGAAGGCGAAGCAACACGGAGAAGGGCAGGGGGGCAAATTTTGTTCCGCGCAGAACGTCCCGAAGGGACAGGGGAAAATTCTGGTAATCGCTGCATGTGATCAGGCGCACCCAGCGACCAGCATGTCATGCACACCACGCAACAGATCGAAGGCGGCACTCATGAACAAAACGGCTTTAGAGCACACCATAGGGCCGCATCCCACGAAGAGCAGCGAGGCAGAAACCTGCTCGAAGACGACAAGGATGGCGTATTTTGTACAGAAGTGAGAAGTGCTTTGAACGCACCAAAGCTTGCCTTTTGATAGCTTTGGATATACATACTCGGATGTTTATCCATGCCTGAGAGGACAAGATGCAAGTTGCCAAATGGGGAAACTCCCTTGCCGTTCGGCTACCCGCGGATCTTGTGCGGGAACTCGGCTTGAAGGAAGGCGACCAGGTCGACCTTGTAAAGGACGATGGAACCATTCTAGTGAGACGCCAACCTCGCGCCGATGAAGTC
>CAZMRS010000343.1:0-3550 GCA_964568435.1 uncultured Boseongicola sp.
TCCTCCGTCGTTGCTTTAGCGCACATGCGTTTATCGTTTCCTATCTTCGATTTTTCTGGCCGTGCGGTTGTCTCCGCCGGTCTTTCAAGGTTGGTCCTGACGAGCCGTCCGCGATGCGCAAATAAGAAGGGCCGGTGTTGACCGACCCTGCTCAAGTCTCTGCGCTCACGACTGTCCCGCCGCTTCGACGCGCGCTCTATAGGGCCAAAACCCTTACAACGCAAGCACTGTGAGCAATCTCCGAAATATCGCAGCGCCGGCAACACAAGTTGATCGTGTGCGCCAGCGCACTACCCTGCCCCTAAAGCGCCATTACCAGCTGGAGCCTGCTCGCTATGCCGAAGCCAAACAGACAATTCGACTTGGATGTCGATGATCTCGAGCTCATCGAGACAGCGCTCCGAAAAGCCAAGAGCCAGCCCGACATGGACGCCCGGGAAATTCACGACCTCCTCGGCCGCCTTCACAATCAAAAAGAATTCTTCCGCCCAAGCGGAACCTATGTGAGCGGCTAAAGCTTACCCGTACTTCTCAGGCCCAACCCACTGGGTCACGTTATACCGGTCGCCATGCGCCCACCCAAGCGGCAAAGCTGCCTCGATCTCGGCCACTTGATCCTCTGACAACTCCAGTTCAGCTCCCCGCAGCAACTCTTTCAAATGCTGAACAGACTTTGTGCCCGGGATGGGCACCACATGGTCGCCCTTGGTTCGCGTCCAAGCTATCGCGAGCGCCGCAGTGGTTTCACCCATATCGCGTGCCAGCTCCTGAAACGGCCGGACAGCCGCGATATTCTTGGAGTAGTTTGGCTCCATAAACCGCGGATTGGTGTTGAGGAACGGAATGTTTACCAGCGCCTCAGGCGTAAACGGAGCATCCGTCAGGAAGGACCGCCCGACAGGAGAAAACGCCACCAAAGTCACACCCAGTTCGGCGCACGCTTGAACCATCCCCATCTCGCAAGCCCGTGTGGACAGAGAGTATTCCGATTGAACGGCCGCTACCGGGAACTCCGCGTGCGCCTCCCGCAGTGAATTCGGTGCAATCTCAGAGAACCCGATCGCTTTTGCTTTGCCCTTCTCAACGATACGTCCCATGGCGCCCGCGACCTCTTCAATCGGGATCGCATGCTCTCGACGGTGAACATAAAACAGATCGATATGATCAATACCGAGACGCTGAAGCGATGCGTCAAGCTCCGCCTCCATATAGGCGCCTTCATTGTTGAAGCGCCGGTCCGGGTCACCGATCACAATCCCCGCCTTGGTGGCGATGACCCAATTGTCGCGCATACCCGGACGGTTGCGAAGCCATTCACCCACGATTTCCTCTGAACGCCCTTCACCGTAGATGTTTGCCGTATCGAGGTGTGTGACGCCGGCCTCAAAACAAGCATCTAAAACAGCATCGGACGCCTCCTGCGAAGCCCCGCCATAAGCACCCGCAAACGACATCGCACCAAGTCCGAACTGCGTGATGGTCGGTCCGTTCTTTCCTAGTGTCGTCGTCTTCACGTTGCCAATCCTTCCAGTTTTCGGCGCACGATCACGTCCGCCACCGCCAAGGCGTCTTCAATGCTCATGTCAGTTGTATCTATGACGTGCGCATCCTCTGCTGCCCGCATAGGGGCGTTTGCACGGCCCATATCGCGCGCATCCCTCTTCTTCACTTCGTCAAGAACGTCCTCGAACTCGACATGTTGTCCTGAAGATCGCAACTCATCGAACCTACGCTGCGCCCTGACCTCAGCACCCGCCGTGACGAAAAGCTTTACCTCGGCATCCGGACAAATCACTGTTCCGATGTCACGGCCATCCAGCACCGCCCCGCCATCTCGCCGCGCGAAATTGCGTTGAAATGTAACAAGGGCGTGGCGAACTTCTGGGATGGTTGCAACTTGCGAGGCAAGTTCAGCCACAGCTTGTGAGCGCAACCCATCGCGCTCCAGATCCGACGGCTCGACGGCGCGCGCCGCGTCTGCCGGTGACAATCCGGTCTCTAACACCTTGCGACCCGTCGCCCGGTACAACAGCCCCGTATCAAGATGCGCAAAGCCAAAACGGTGGGCGAGAGCTTTCGAAAGCGTTCCCTTCCCCGCTGCCGCAGGCCCATCAATTGCAACTGTAAAGGATGCCGTCACACACTCACCCTTTCAAAATACCTCCAAGGGGGTCTGGGGGACGGGACGTCCCTCAGCTTTGCTCGGTATCAAATCGCGCTTTTCAGTGCATCCGCCAGATCGGTACTCTCCCAGGAGAACCCACCATCCGCCTCAGGCGCACGCCCGAAATGCCCATAAGCAGCGGTGCGCTGATAGATCGGCTTGTTCAACTGCAAGTGTTCGCGAATACCGCGCGGGCTCAGGTCCATCGTCGCCTGGACCGCTTTTTCGATCAGCTCGGGAGGAACCTCTCCCGTGCCAAAGGTGTCTGCGTAAACAGACAGCGGCTTCGACACGCCGATCGCATAAGACAACTGGATCAAACACTTCTCGGCCAAACCAGCCGCCACCACGTTCTTCGCCAGATACCGCGCAGCATATGCAGCCGAGCGGTCCACTTTGGTCGGATCCTTGCCGGAAAATGCGCCGCCGCCGTGAGGAGCCGCGCCACCATAGGTATCCACGATGATCTTGCGCCCAGTCAGGCCCGCGTCGCCATCCGGGCCGCCGATGACAAAAGTCCCCGTCGGATTGACCCACCACTCAGTCGCCTCGCTCAACCAACCTGCAGGAAGCACCTCTCGGATATACGGCTCTACAATGGCGCGAATGTCGTCGCTCGTTTGAGCCTCATCGGCATGCTGTGTCGACAGCACGATGGACGTCACTTCAACCGGTTTCCCGTTTTCGTACCGCAGTGAGATCTGGCTCTTGGCGTCGGGGCGCAAAGTCGGTTCCGCTCCCGATTTCCGCACTTCTGCAAGTCGCTTCAGAATTGCGTGCGAATAGTGGATCGGCGCTGGCATAAGCTCCGGGGTCTCTTTGACCGCATAGCCAAACATGATCCCCTGATCGCCCGCGCCTTCATCTTTGTTCGCGGCAGCATCAACGCCCTGCGCGATATGCGCAGATTGCTTGTGCAAAAGGTTGGTCACTTCGCAGGTGGCGTGGTGAAACTCATCTTGCTCATAGCCAATGTCGCGGATGCACTCGCGCGCAATACCGTCAACGCGTTCCAGGAATTCATCCAAGCGCTTCGGATTGCTCAGTCCAACTTCCCCGCCAATCACCACACGGTTTGTCGTCGCAAACGTTTCGGCCGCAACCCGCGCTTCTGGTTCCTCCGCCAAAAATGCATCCAGTACTGCATCCGAAATGCGATCGCACACTTTGTCTGGATGTCCTTCCGAAACGCTTTCGGAAGTGAAGGTAAAATTCTGACGGTTCATGAGACGCGCTCCATTGTGATGTACCCTGTCACGTCAGGAAGCCGTTGTGACAGTCTGTCTGCCCTACTGCCTTACGCGCCCATTGGCAATGGTGTTGCGCCTGTTTGCCAATAAGAGTGCGCTAAGCGCTCCCAACAGCACAACCGCAGCGACTATATCG
>CAZMRS010000344.1:0-3544 GCA_964568435.1 uncultured Boseongicola sp.
GCGACGATGATCTACGTGACACACGATCAGGTCGAGGCGATGACCTTGGCCGACAAGATTGTCGTGTTGAAGTTTGGCGTGATCGAACAGGTGGGCGCACCACTGGATCTCTATCGCGACCCCGACAACAAGTTCGTTGCTGGCTTCATCGGTTCACCCGCGATGAATTTCATTTCCGGCACTGTGCAGGGCGGGACGATCGATGTGCCTGGCATGGGCCAAAGTGTTTCCCCGGACATCACGATGCCGTCGGACGGGACCGATGTTATTGTCGGTTTGCGTCCCGAGCACGCAACGATTGACCCGAACGGCGACACCTACACGGTAGAGCTGACAGAGGCGCTGGGCGGTGTGAGCTATGCGTATCTGACGGCCAAGACCGGCGAGAAGCTCATCATTGAAGAGCGCGGCGATACCCGCTCGTCGATTGGCGACACGGTTGGTCTGAGCTTTGAGATGCGACGCATCTACGTATTCAACGCGGCCACGGAAGCGCGCATCCGATAAGTCGGATGCATCCGGCGGGGATATTTTTGCCAAGAAGAAGCACAATTTTACTTAAATTGGGGGCTTTTCTTGGGTTTAAGCGATAGGAGCCCGGGCATCTGAAGCCCGGGTTTATTCGTTTCTTCGGATTTTGGAGATCAGCGTCTGACCGGGATTGATGTGAACCTCTGGCCAAGGCGGGTGATCTCTCTCTAAAAGGCCTGTATGGCTGTCGATGTCATCATAGAAGACGAACGCTGGGCGGATGTTGGGCTGGAAGCGCTGTGCGAGCGTGCTGTTGTTGCGTCGCTGCGCCATTTCGGAATGGACCCCGACGATTGGGACGTGGCGGTTCTTGGTTGTGATGATGCGCGGATCGCTGCCTTGAATACCGAGTTTCGCGACAAACGGCAGGCAACGAACGTTCTGTCTTGGCCGACCGAAGAGCGGGGCGCGGACGTCGACGGCACGCGCCCGTCGGACCCATCGGGCGATCCAGAACTTGGAGATCTGGCGATCGCCTTTGAGACTTGCGCGGGTGAGGCGAAAGCCGGCGGTCTTGCCATTTCGGACCATACGACCCATCTGATTGTTCACGGAACGTTGCATCTTTTGGGATACGATCATGTTCGTGATGGTGACGGTGACTTGATGGAGGCCACCGAAACCGCAATACTTGCTGAACTTGGAATCGCGGACCCTTACGCCCCGTGGTGATCCAAGCGTTGATGGAAAGGATAGATGGGCGAAACTGGCGACGGTTCCTCTAGTGCGGCGCGAAGCGCGCAAGAGAGTGAAGATGAGAGTTCGAGGAGCATATTCGGGCGATTGCTCGACGCGTTAAGCGGCTCGGACGAATACACTGATGAAGACGGCAAGCCGCGGCTGGTAGCAGCCGCTGGAGAATTTTCAGGCGGTCTGGCGAATTTGACGCGATTGCGCGTCGAAGACGTGATGATCCCGAAAATCGAGATTGTCGCAATACCTGCAGATATTGAGAAAGACGATCTTGTTGGCGTATTTGCCGACAGCGGATTGACGCGTTTGCCTGTTTACAAAGGCACGTTGGATACGCCTGTTGGCATGATCCACCTGAAGGACTTTGCATTGAAGCACGGTTTCAATGGCAAGGACGAGACCTTTACATTGTCGAAAATGCTGCGCCCACTTCTATACGCGCCGCCGTCCATGCCAATTGGTGTGCTTCTTCAGAAGATGCAAACAGACCGGATGCATATGGCGTTGGTCATCGACGAATACGGCGGTGTTGATGGGCTTGTCACAATCGAGGATCTGATTGAGCAGGTCATTGGCGAGATCGAGGACGAGCACGATATCGCCGAGGGGCGTTATTGGACTGCTGAGGCTCCAGGATGTTACCTCGCCCAGTCCAAAACTCCGATCGACGAGTTTGAGGCGGAGATTGGACAGCGCTTGGTCGCGCCCGAGGATGAGGAAGAGATCGATACTCTTGGAGGATTGGTCTTTATGCTGGCAGGGCGTGTGCCTGCACGCGGTGAAGTCGTGAAACACCCAAGCGGTATTGATTTTGAGGTCGTCGATGCTGACCCGAGGCGAATCAAGCGTCTTCGCGTTCGGTTTCGCGCAGCACGGGCAGCTGAATAGGACGTGTCGGGACGGGTAGCTTTTCTGTCTGCGCTTCTTGCCGGTGTGTTGGCTGCATTGGGGCATGCGCCGTTTGGTCTTTGGCCGGTTTCACTGGCCGGTTTCATTCTTCTGTCTGCGACCGTCGGTGGCGCAAGGTCGCGTGACGAGCTTCTTTCTAAGGGAGATGCCAAAACTGGTTGGCGTGCAGCCAAGCTGGGTTGGGCCGGGGGACTTGGGTATTTCGCGCTCACACTGTCCTGGATTGTTGAGCCGTTTCTGGTCGACGTTGCGCGTCATGGGTGGATGGCACCTTTTGCGCTTGCCTTGATGGCTGGCGGACTTGCGTTGTTTTGGGGGCTGGCGGGTTGGGTTTCCCGGGGCCATGTTGTCACGTGGGCCGTTGCACTTGGCGCTTTGGAAATGCTCCGGGGGTATATCTTCACGGGCTTTCCCTGGGCGTTGCCCGGTTACATCTTGATCGACACGCCCGCGGCGATGTGGGCTTCAGTGGTGGGACCATATGGACTAACCGCGCTTACGCTGGTGTTCGCCGCTTTGATAGTTTGCATTTGGACGAGGGTAGGGCGGACACGTCTTTTCGCTGCGATGGGCGGGCTGACTTTGGCGGTCGCCGGTGCGATGGGTTCAGTGCTGGAAGCGCCCAGTGAGTCAGAACAAGACGCACTTGGCATCGTTCGCCTTGTACAGCCGAACGCGCCGCAGGACGAGAAGTGGGACCCGGAACGTGCCCCGGTTTTCGTGGCGCGGCAGATCGAATTCACCGCGGCACCGAAGCAGGGTGTGGATTTAGTCGTTTGGCCAGAGTCGGCGATACCCTACCGATTGCATCGTGCGGCTGCGGTTTTGTCTCAAATTGCCGGTGCGGCTGAGGGCGCACCCGTGGTGACCGGGATCAATCGTACAGTCGAAGAGCGTCACTACAACGCATTGATTATGCTCGACAATGCGGGGCAGCCGCAAGAGATTTACGACAAAGTTCAATTGGTTCCGTTTGGAGAGTACATTCCATTTGGGCAGTTGGTTGAATGGATTGGAATGCGATCCTTTGCGGCGCGCGATGGATATGGGTTTTCGCCGGGTCCCGAGGTGCGTTTGATCGCGACACCTTTGGGTGCCGCCCTTCCGCTTATTTGCTACGAAGCCATTTTCCCAGATCACGGACGAGGGCTGGAGCGGCCCGATTATCTTTTACAGATCACCAATGACGCGTGGTTCGGCACCTTTTCGGGACCGTATCAGCACTTGGATCAGGCACGGTTCCGCGCCATCGAGCAGGGCCTGCCCCTGGTTCGTGTCGCAAACACCGGGGTTTCTGCGGTGATTGATGCCAACGGCCGCATCGTCGAAGCGCTTGGTCTTGGCGTTGCCGGGTTTTTGGATGTTGCTGTGCCCGAAGGCCGGTCGGCCACTCTATACGCCAGAACGGGCG
>CAZMRS010000345.1:0-3532 GCA_964568435.1 uncultured Boseongicola sp.
ACTTATGGTTCCAGACACGGGTTGCGATGTCGACCATATCCGTCGCCTTTTCGGAGGGGGCTCGGGCGGCGGGGCCGCCCCGATTGATCTTAGGCGGTTGCCTTTGTCAGAGCCTGATCGAGGTCCGCGATGATGTCATCGGCGTCTTCGATGCCGATGGACAGGCGGACAACGTTCGGGATGGCGCCTGCAGCTTCGCGCTGTTCGTCGGACAACTGACGGTGCGTTGTCGAGGCTGAGTGGATGATCAGCGAGCGTGAATCGCCAAGGTTTGCGACGTGGCTGAACATCTCAAGGCTGTCGACGAGTTTAACGCAAGCGTCGTAGCCACCTTTGACTGCTACCGTAAAGAGAGCACCGGCACCGTTCGGGCAGATGCGAGACACGCGTTCGTAGTAAGGCGAGCTTTCGAGGCCTGCATAGGTAACCTTTTCGATCCGCGGATCGTTTTCGAGCCAATTAGCCACTTTCTGCGCGTTCTCAACGTGTTTCCGCATGCGCAGTGACAAGGTTTCGATGCCCATCAGCGTATAGTGCGCGCCCTGCGGGTTCATTGTCATGCCGAGGTCGCGCAGACCGATGGCGATCGAGTGGAAGGTGAAGGCCATACCACCCAGAGCTTCGTAGAAGTTCAGGCCGTGGTAAGCGGGCTCCGGGGCTGCGAGGGATGGGAACTTGCCAGACGCACCCCAGTCAAATTTGCCAGAGTCGACAACTGCGCCGCCGGTCACCGTTCCGTTGCCGGTCAGGTATTTGGTCGTCGAGTGTACGACGAGTGTCGCACCGTGCTTGATCGGGTTGCAGAGGTAGGGCGAGGCGGATGTGTTGTCGACGATAAGCGGAAGACCTACTTCGTCGGCCAGTTTCCCGATCGCGTCGAGGTCAGTGATGTAGCCGCCAGGGTTGGCGATGGATTCACAGAAGATGGCTCGGGTGTCGTCGTCGATAGCTGCGCGAACAGCATCCAAATCGTCAAAATCGACGAGGGTGGCGGACCAGCCGAAGCGTCTGATTGTCTGGGTCAGCTGTGTGTAGGTGCCGCCGTAGAGCTTGTTCGATGCGACCACGTTGCAGCCAGGCATCATAAGCGGGAACAGAGCCATGATTTGTGCGGCGTGACCGGATGAGCAGCAGATGCCGCCCATGCCGCCTTCAAGATGCGTGATGCGTTCGGCGAGCGCACTGACAGTCGGGTTTGTCAGGCGCGAATAGATATTGCCTACCTCTGCCAGGTTGAACAGAGCGGCTGCGTGATCGGCGTCGCGGAACACATATGCTGTTGTCTGATAGATTGGCACCTGGCGCGCGCCGGTGGCCGGGTCTGGACTGGCACCGGCATGAATCTGAAGCGTATCAAAGCCTTGAGGGCGGTCGGACATGATTTCGGGTCTCCCTGAGTATTTTGAAGGGGACCCTAAATCAGTGCTGAAGTGGCCGCAATGGCGTATCAGGTGCCGATCAGGCGCATCACGACGACGTAGTAAGCGAGGTTTTTGTACTGCGCGGCGCTTACTGTCATCACCAGCCGCTCAACAATCGAGTCTTTGATTGTCAATTGAACCGAGTCTTCAACGTGGTTCTTGGTTAGCAAATCGACAGGGCTGTAATGTGTGTTCAGCGGGATGCCTGTCGCCGGTTCGAACTTTTCGTTCGTAAGCAGTTTCGGCAATTTGAACATCGTTTGTGCAGCACGGTTGGCATACACAATATTTTGTTCGTCGGTCAGCACCATGACCGGATCGGTCATGAGCTCGAGGCCAGCGCGGAGCTCGTTTTCCGGGACATTTATCGCGAGAAAACTCGAGAGTTCACCGCCTTGGTCGAACACTGGAATGATGTAGCGCTGCCAAGCGCGGACAAAAACGTTTTGAGGTGGTTCATGCGCTGAGTAGACCGATTCCCGTCGCTCGGTCATGGCGCGATACAGTCCCATGAAGAACGTCCCGACATGGCCTTCTATCTCGGACGTGAGATGGCCGGTCATGTCCTTGCCGTAGTGCTGCGCGATGGCTTCGCCGTAGTAGGTGTAGCAAAAATCGTTCTCGCCTTTGACGGGCTCGATCATCATGATCCAATCTTTGAGTTCGCCGAAGTGGTCGAGATCAACTTTTTCAGATTGGAGCCGGCCTTCATCGTCTGACAACAATCCGCAGGTTAAAGAGAATTGGCGTAGCAGCGGGTTGCGCAGTTCGGCTTCGGATGGCGACCAGATGACTTCCGGCGCACGTGCGCCGACCGCGTTGAACATCTGCCGCACAATTGTCTTGGGAGCAGGCGCGAAGCTTTCTGCGATAAGATCGATTGCGTCGTCTTTGGACTTCGGCTCTACCATGCTCTTGCTTCCATGATTGGCGTTCGCGTTTGGGTAAGTGTCGTCATAGCGCAAGTCAAAAACAACCCCTAGCGCATCCAGAGGCGAGCTTGCTTGAGACGTTTGCGGATGGTTTGTTCGTTTTTGGGAAGATTGTTCTGATCGAAGAGACTTCGGGCGCGTGCCCCGCGACCTTGGTAGAGATATTTGCGGAATGGTTCGTAGGCTTTCAGGACCCGCTTGATCTTGTTTGGGCGAGTGATCTTTTCAAGAAACGCGACTTGGATATCGCTTGCTTTTGCATAGAAAAGGGGAAGGGCACGCCAATGACAACTGGTGCCACCATCCAAGCCATCCAAATCTGAACTGGGGCGGCCTCCCCCCAAGTGAGCGATCGCGATTGGAAGCGCGATTTGGTCAAGCCACGGGTATAGCGCCTGAGCGGCCAGTTCGGGATGGGGGTCATCACGAAGCGCTGTCATAACTTCGATCAGCTTTGATTGGAGGCGTTCCGGATCCTGAGCGAAGTACCAACCGGCATTAAAATAAAGGTACCGTTCCCAGTCATCCGTGGGCTTCGAGGTGTCCAGTGTGGGTGCCATGTCCACACCAAACCGATCGTAAATGGATTGCCATATCTCGTTGTAGCCGGGGCCGTAGAGAGGCGGTTCTGGCCATGTGGCCGACCTTGCCATGGATGCCGTTGGAGAGTTACGGTCAAAAGTGATCTCGTCGAGCGGGCCGGTGATAAGAGTGTCGGTGTCAAAGAATATGAAAGGCTCGTCTGGTTCCAAGACACTCAGGGCCTCGACCTTATTCCCGATCGGGTAGGCATCGCCGAAATGGTGAGAGTGAAAGCTGCGAATGTCGGCTCCAAGCTCAACAAGAAGCTCGCGCGCGGCAGCATCAGTAATTTCTGGAGTGCTTGACCAGAGTGGGCCAGACGCGGGCTCGGCCACGACAAGTTTTCCGGGGTAGTTTGGTGCGCTTGCGCGCAAGCTCGCGGCAAAAAGGACCGCTTCGTAGGTGAGGCGGCCGTTTTGAGCGACAATCAGAACAGTAGGTGAAGTGATCGGCATGTCCGATCACTTTAGTTGGCTGAATGCGCCGTGAACAGAGCGGGTCTGCCGCCCTACGAATTGGCGTATCCGATCCCTTTGAGCGCTTCTTTGATTTCGTCCAAGATAGCTGGGTCATCAATGGTTGCGGGCATCTTGAAGT
>CAZMRS010000346.1:0-3524 GCA_964568435.1 uncultured Boseongicola sp.
CAGGCTTTGCTTGGGCGTAAAGGCATTACCCGGCTGAGAGGCAACTGGACCGTGGCGCTGGGCAAGCCGGTTTTGCCAATGTTCCATCCGGCGTACCTGTTGCGCAGCCCGTTGGCCAAAAGGGACGCCTGGGCTGATTTGTTGAACCTGCAAGCAAAACTGCGAGAGACGTAATGGGTCGGATCGACGAGAGCCTTGAGTTTATGCCTGTACGCATTGCAGTTCTGACGGTGTCCGATACGCGGACGCCTGAGGATGATCGCTCGGGCGACACGCTTGTGGCGCGCATCGAAGGGGCGGGCCATGTGCTGGCTGCACGCGATATCGTGCCGGATGACCGAGAATTGATCGCGGGGAAACTGCGCCTCTGGTGTTCCAGCGAGGACGTGGATGTCGTTATTTCGACCGGCGGCACCGGGCTTACCGGGCGGGATGTCACGGTTGAGGCGCACCGGGACGTCTACGAGAAAGAGATCGATGCTTTTGGGACGGTTTTCACCCATGTGTCGATGGCAAAGATTGGGACAAGTGCTGTACAATCAAGGGCTTGCGGAGGAGTTGCGGAAGCAACGTATCTATTTGCGTTACCGGGTTCGCCGGGTGCTTGCAAAGACGCCTGGGATGAAATTTTGGCATTCCAACTCGATTACCGACACCGACCCTGCAATTTCGTGGAAATAATGCCACGGTTGGACGAACATCTGCGACGGAAGTAGCTGCGTATAACGTTTAAGTGGTTGGCCTTTGCCAATTTTCGGCAAAGCACACATATTAGGTTGTCGCGACTCCTGACGAGGACAAGACATGAGATTTCTGCGCAGATCGCTCGTGGGCGTATTTTTGCTATCGGTGACGATGGGCCTATTCGCGCTTGCCGGAAATTCTGTTTACGGCGCTTTGCAGGCACGTTGGTCAGATGAGCCGGGTCAAAGACCGGCACGAGAACGCGTTTTTGCAGCAAATGTCGTGGCAATCGCGCCCGAAACTATTCGACCTGTGTTGTCGACTTTCGGAGAGGTGCGCTCGCGTCGGACGCTTGAGTTGCGGGCTGCGACGGCTGGCGACGTGATCTGGTTGGCCGAGGCGTTTGAAGACGGTGGCCAAGTGCGCGAGGGCGAGTTGCTCGCACGGATTGATCCGGCAGAAGCGCAATCTTCCTTGGACACCGCGCGCGCAGATTTGTTGGAGGCAGAAGCGGATTTGAGTGACGCTGAACGCGCTGTCGGACTTGCGCGCGAGGACGTCGCGGCCGCTCGCGTGCAAGCTCGTTTGCGGTCACAGGCACTGGAGCGCCAACGGGACTTGCTGGAGCGCGGTGTTGGCTCGGCGGCGGCTGTTGAAACAGCTGAGTTGGCAGCATCATCGGCGGACCAGGCGGTATTATCGCGGCGACAGGCTGAGGCCAGCGCACAGTCGCGTTTGGATCAGGCGACTACAGGTTTGGAGCGACGCCGTATTGCGTTGGCACGCGCAGAACGGGCCCTCGCCGACACTGAGGTATTCGCGGCGTTTTCCGGCGTGCTGAGCAATGTCACGGCAGTGACAGGTGGCTTGGTTTCGCCCAACGAACGGCTGGCTCAGCTGATCGATCCGAGCGCTTTGGAGGTGTCTTTCCGCGTGTCGACGTCGCAATACGCTCGGCTGCTTACCGATGGAGGCGAGTTGGTGGGAGCCCCTGTGACTGCGTCCTTAGATGTTGCGGGGGTCGACCTGGAGGCTCGGGGTGTGATCAGCCGCGAAAGTGGTGCGGTTGGCGACGGGCAAACAGGGCGTTTGTTGTTTGCGCGACTGGAGAACACCGGTGGGTTCCGCCCGGGTGATTTCGTGAGCGTTCGCATCGAAGAGCCGCCGCTTGAACGTGTGGCACGACTGCCGGCTTCGGCGGTTGACGCGTCGGGCGGTGTTTTGGTTGTTGGTGAAGAGGACCGTCTGGAGGTTGCGAACGTTGAGGTCCTGCGGCGCGAGCGCGACGATGTGATTGTGCGCGCAGCGGGCCTTGCGGGCCGAGAGATTGTGTCGGAGCAAACGCCGCTTTTGGGTGCTGGCATTCGCATTCGACCATTGCGCGCCGATGGCGTGGAAGAAGTCGCCGGACCGGAAATGCTTTCGCTTGATGACGAACGTCGTGCTCGGCTGGTTGCGTTTGTTGAGAGTAACGCACGGATGCCTGCAGACGCGAAAGAGCGTGTTCTCGCGCAACTGAAGCAAGACATGGTGCCGGCCCGCGTCGTTGAGCGGATTGAATCGCGGATGGGGGGCTAGCCCCGTGGCGCGCGATCTGAGTATGGCGGCGGGGGGGCTCCTATCCTATTTCACGCGCCATCGGACTGCAGCGAACCTCTTGCTGGTACTGCTTTTGCTGGCAGGTCTATACGCCATTCCAAAGATGCGGGCGCAGTTCTTCCCCGACATCATTGTTGACAATATCACCATTCAAGTCGCTTGGGACGGTGCCGGGGCAGAGGATGTCGATGCCGGGATCGTTCAGGTCTTGGAACCGAGCCTTCAGTCTGTGGAAGGCGTGATCGAAACCAGCTCGCGGTCGACCGAAGGGTCTGCACGGATCACGCTGGAATTCGAGCCCGATTGGGACATGGATCGCGCTGAGGATGATGTGAATACAGCATTGGACGGTGTGACGAACCTGCCAGAAGATGCGGATGATCCTTCGATCCGACGCAGTCGATGGTCGGACCGTGTGACCGACGTGGTCATCACCGGGCCCGTGGGCGTCGATCAGCTGGCGAACTTTGCGGACGAGTTTGTGACGCGTCTTTTCGCAGAAGGCGTGACGCGCACCACGATCCGGGGGCTGGCGGCACCTCAGACTGTGGTCGAGGTCACGTCGCTGGATCTGATCCGGTTCGATGTATCGATGCGTGAGATATCGACAGCTATCGCGGGTGAAGTCGAGACTGATCCGGCTGGTGATGTGAATGGCTCGGCGCGTGTGCGCACCGGGGTGGCCAAACGTTCAGCCGATCAGATCGCAGGAATCGTGCTCCGTACCGGCGAGGACGGCACGCAACTGACCGTTGGTGACGTCGCAACCGTGCTTGTCGAAGGCGTTGATCGTGATCGTGCATATTTTGTGGGTGAAAACCCTGCGATTTCTATCCGAGTGGACCGGTCGGCCCAAGGTGACGCAATTCGCATGCAGGCGCAGGTTGAAGACGTTGCCGAAGAGATGACGCTGACGCTGCCCGAAGGCGTGAGGATTGATCTTATTCGGACACTCGCAGAGACGATCACCGCTCGTCTTAACATCCTGTTGGATAACGGATTGGTTGGGCTCGGACTTGTGGTTTTGCTGCTGTTCTTGTTCCTGAACGCCCGCACCGCGTTTTGGGTGGCTGCCGGTATTCCTGTAGCAATGACCGCTGCAATTGCGATGATGTATTTGGCAGGGCTGACGATCAACATGATCTCGCTTTTTGCTCTGATCATCACGCTTGGCATCGTTGTTGATGATGCGATTGTCGTTGGTGAGCATGCTGACTTTCGGTCGCGGCGGTTGGGTGAAG
>CAZMRS010000347.1:0-3516 GCA_964568435.1 uncultured Boseongicola sp.
GGTTACGTGCCCTGTGTGCTCCCCAGTCCTTAGGTTTACAGCATCAAAGACACCGGTCTGAGGGTTACGAAGCGTTTCAGCGCCGCGTTCCAGGCGCGTGCTCCAACTGTCGATCTCGCTACGGTCTTCGCCAAGATCCTCCGACATTCGCGCCAAGTCTCGGTTTGCTCTCAGCAAAATGAATGTCAGGGTCGGATCAGCGACGGCGAATGGTCGGTCTCGAGCCATTAACTCGTCGTCCCAACCCAGTCGTCGACCGCGCTGCACCAGCCAGATATACCGATCGTAGTCAGCCTTCGTTGGACGCATTGAGGCGTCAACATGGCTCGTGTCGCGACGGGTGTACTCGCCGACACCGTTGGGCTCGATAAGCTTCATGGCACTGTCCCAATCGGCGCAGTTGTCGCGTCCGGCTTCCCAAGGATGGGTCACGATGATGGCGTCGTCATCTGTTGTCCGCCAATCCATGTACCATTTGTGCCAAGCCTTGATCTTGGGCAGAAGCGCACGCAATCGCGCCTCGCCAGCGACCTTGTCCTGCTCCCAGATGGCTCGGGCGAAGGTGGCCGCGACCGCCGGCTGCGTTATGCCGGAAGATCGGATTGGCCCCTTGCCTTCCGTGCCCCAAACATCCGGCCCAGGATAATAGCCTGGATCATCCTTATGGAACAGAATGTGGGGCACCATGCCATTTGGCCACTGCCCAGAGAACAAGGTTTCGATTTCTTGCCAGGCGCGATCCACGTCAAATGTCGCAAAGCCCCAGGCTGCGAATGCGCTGTCCCAGTTCCATTGATACGGGTACAAGCCAGCCGTCGGCACCGTGTACCCACCCCGGTCGTTCCCCACCAGTATGGATCGGGCAATATTGTCGAGTGCTACAGGATCCATACCTTTACCCTTTCACTGAGCCAGCTGTGAGACCCTTGGTCATGAATCTTTCAAGACCCAGGAAAAGCACCATAATCGGCACGGTGGCGATGACCGCTCCGGCCATCAGGTGTTGGCGTGGAATTTCGGAGGAGTTCAAAGATGCAATCCCTCGGGTCAGCGTGAATTTGGACGGATCGTCGAGCAGCATGAAGGCCAGAAGGAACTCATTCCAAGCAATCATGAAAACGTAGAGTGACACCGATGCAAGCGCCGGAAGAGCAAGAGGCAACGTGATCTTCCAGATCACCTGTAGTCGGTTGAGACCGTCCATTAATCCGGCTTCTTCAACTTCCGCAGGCAGACCCCGGAAGTATCCTTGCAGCATGTAGAGCGCTACTGGAATGGTTGTGACCGGGTAGATGAGGACGATACCAAAGATCGTGTTTCTTAGTCCCGCCATCGAGAACACGATGTAGATCGGCAAGGCAAGAACGATCATCGGCACCATGTAGATCAACAGGATCGACCGTGAAAACGCCGCTCTACCTTTGAACCTCAATCGGGCAACCGCGTAGGCGCCTGGGATTGAGAACGCCAGTGTGAGGAACACCGTCAACACTGAAACGTAAAACGACGTCCACATGTAGTTGCCGAAACTAAAGTCAGAGAACAATTCGCTGTAGCTCCGGAACAAGTCGAAGCCCTTGGAAAGATCAACTGTGAAGTCGAGCGGATTTGCCATCAACTCAGCCTGATTTTTCAGACTTGTCATCACCATCACGTAGAACGGGATAGCCACGATCGCGGTGAAGAAGATATAGCCGAAACCGGTAAAGAACCGTATCGCGGATGCTTCGAATTCGTGCCGTGTGGTCTGTCTGAACGGCAGGTCCTCGAGGATCTTGATCAGAGGCCATGCGGAAGCGATCGCAAAGACGATCCACGCGAAGGTTTGGACCGCGAAACTCGTCCCCTCGGTCCCACGAATTGCTGGCTTACCTAGCAAGAAGATCGCGGCAGGAATGATTGCCAATCCAACGCTCCATATGATGCGTTCTTGGCGCGTCCGACCACCGTCCGGCAGCCACACGAAGCCGAGCCACGCACCGAAGGCGAGAGACCCCCAAAGCGATGGTGCCAGACCTTCTCCAGTGGAGAAACTGAGGACGATGCAAGTTGTGACCGCCATTGTGAACGTCCACAGCGCACCAAAAAGCGGCCCTGCGACGTAACCGTGCCAAAGTGCCTTCATAGCCCTTCCTCCCGGCTGACGTACTTGAAGAAGAAAACAGAGAACAAGAGCAGGCAGCAGAAGATGACCACCGCAACGGCGGCCCCTGCCCCAATGTTCGATACCGCAAACGCTTGTTCATAGACGTTCACCGTCAGCGTCCGCGTCCCGGCATTGCCGCCGGTGAGCAGGAAGATGTCGTCGAACTTGTTGAACGTCCAAATGAAACGGAGCAGGAACAGAACCGACAGGATGCCAAGCAACTGAGGTACGCTGAGATACCAGAACTTTTGGAATGGCGATGCGCCGTCCATATCGGCTGCCTCATACATATCGGTGTCGATCGACTGCATTCGCGCCAGAATGAACAGGAACGAAAGCGGGAAATATCGCCAAATCTCGAAGACGGTAACCATGATTAGTGCCAAAGGCCGCTCACCAAAGAAGTTGATGGCCTGGTCCGTCACGCCCATCTGTACCAACAGGGCATTTGCCGAGCCGGAGAACGGATCGAATAGGATGATCCACGCGAAAGCAACGGCGATCACCGGGGCAACGTAAGGAAACAGATAAAGCCCCCTTAAGACGCCCTGCCCTCTGAATTCATGGTTGAGCAGTAGCGCAGCGAAAAGCCCGAATAGCAAAGCCCCGACTGTCCCGAATACCGTGTAGAACATCGTCACCCAAAGCACGCCCCAGAACTCGTCGCCGTCGAAGACCCGGGCGAAGTTTTCTCCCGTGAACTCTGCATTCGTAAGGATGTTATTGCCCGAACCCGTAAGCGTGGGTTCTGAGCCTTCCAAAGCCTCTTCTATCGCGTCCTCATCCCCATCGAGCGAGACGAAGAATTCAATCTCATCTCGCGCCCCACCTTCAAGGTCGCCAAGGTCACAACGCACCGTGCTCCCATCGATCACACAGCGTGGATCGCTGGAATTAATTGTGACGCCGTCAGGGATCACATCCGTCAGGGTCACACCGCGTATCACCTCGGTTTGCGACGAGTTCCTTAGGCGGTATTGAATCCGCAACTCCTCGCCAGACCCACGCAGGGCTTCGCGCGCTACTGGTGCAGGCGGCCTCAGATCAGCCAGGCCAATTGGCTTGAAGCTGATCCAGAAGATCGACAGCAGGGGCAGAATGACAACCGCACTTACGATTGCGATCGTTGGAAAGAGCAAGCCCCAAGCAAGCCTTGCTTCCCGCTTCAATAGCGGCCCTGTGCCAGTTGGCGGCTCGGACGTTCGGATACTGGTATCAGGCGTCGCCGTCGTGGATTGGGTGGTGTCGGTCATGAGATAATTCCCCCGTTCGCGCAAAATTCACGCGTTTGGACGTCTTGAATTATGTCTTTGAAACGGGCTCCGCACTTTACAACACGAAGCCCGTCGGGAGGTCGCGGTCTTAATTGA
>CAZMRS010000348.1:0-3516 GCA_964568435.1 uncultured Boseongicola sp.
ATCGGATTCCGCAGACTGGAAGTAGTTCCACGCCGCGAGGTGACCGACGAGGTTCGACGTGTCGAGACCGGACAGTTCTTCTTCGCCAACCGAGAAAGCCACAACCGGGATGTCATCGGCAGAAATACCTGCAGCAGCCAGTTCTTTGTAGAAACCAACGTTTGCGTCCCCGTTGATGGTGGAAATTACACCAACTTTCTTACCGTCAGCGCCGAGAGCGACAACGTCAGCAACGATTTTGGACCAGTCGGAGTGACCGAACGGCGTGTAGTTCACAAAGATATCGTCGGCAGCAATGCCCTTCTGCTGGAGGTAGGACTCCAGAATGTTGTTCGTGGTCCGTGGGTACACATAGTCCGTGCCCAGCAGTGCGAACTTTTCGACACCAAGCTCTTCGAGGAAGTAGTCAGTTGCCGGGATCGCCTGCTGGTTGGGAGCAGCGCCGGTGTAAAAGACGTTCTTGGACGATTCTTCGCCTTCGTACTGAACTGGGTAGAAGAGAAGGCCGTTCAGTTCTTCGATCACAGGTAGAACGGACTTACGGCTTACCGATGTCCAGTTGCCGAAGATCACATCGACTTCATGGACTGTCAGAAGCTCGCGCGCTTTTTCAGCGAAGAGCGGCCAGTCGGACGCTGGGTCAACGACAACGGCTTCCAGTTCGCAGCCCAGAACGCCGCCAGCAGCGTTTTGCTGTTCGACGAGCATTTCCATTGTGTCTTTAAGGGTCGTCTCTGAAATGGCCATGGTGCCGGACAGAGAGTGAAGAACGCCGACTTTGATTGGGCAGGATACATCCTGTGCGGCGGCGGGAACCATCGAAGCAACCAGTGCGGCAGCAGCTGTTCCGAGAAGAAGTTTAGACATCGCTTTCCCCTTTGCGATTGGCGCAAGAGGATTGTGTTTCGGTCGAAAAGACACGATATGCCCCCTACGCAAGCTAGTTTGCGGAGTGCGGTGGTGCTTTTGCTTTCCAGGCGGCGCCATCGCACGTTTGATCGGGCGTTCCACCCGCACGCAATCGGTAAGGGGGTCGATGGCGCTCTGCACGGGCGATGACCCTCGGTCATCCTCAAGATCGGGCCGTTCGATTAAAAGTTATGCGAATTTTCGGCCATCGCCTTAAAATGTGGCAACAAGGCTAGCTAATGGCGCTAACCGCCAAGCACCAGGCCCCGACAAAAGGCGAGATGGGTCTCTACCTGCTCTCCCGCGCGTTCAGCAATTTCCGGCTCAAGACTGAACGTCGCCAGACGTAGCAGGCTCGCCTGAGCGAATTTGGCATCGATCCGGCGGTGGAATCGGACGTTGCCCGGGCCATCGTCGACGGCTTCCAGGAGCGTAATGAACGTCTCTCGCATTCGTTCGTAATCGCCTGCGTTCGGCGACTCCATGAGCCACGCATGCTCCATCATCGCGGAATAGCGGCCTGCGCAGGAGGCGAATTCTTTCGGGTAATCAAGCGCCATGCTCGCGTGAAGAGGCTGCGCGAAAAGCGCCAAAGCCGTGATCGCAGCTGTTTTCAAACCGCTCATGTTTTAGACTCTAACGTCTATTTTTAGCCTATCAAGTACGCAAAAAATAAACTTTTAGAGAACTGTGCTTTGATTCCAACAGCTTGCACAAACGGCAAGGCCGTGGCGCAATGTGGATAACCAAGCCTTCAAGGAGTGAGCCAAACTAAGAGGCGCGACCCTGTTCGGTGATCTCGGAGAGTGTCTGAACAGGCGTAATCGCCTCGGGATCGACGACCAGCTCGATCAGGTAGCCTTCTTTCGCAGCTCGCGCGCGGTCCAGCGCGCCTGCGAAGTCTTCGGTTCTGGTGACCCGTTCCCCACCGATCCCGAAGGCGTTGGCGTAAGCGACAAAATCCGGGTTGAAGAGGTCGGTTGCGATCATGCGATCTGGATGATGTTTCTCCTGATGCATGCGGATCGTACCGAACATGCCGTTGTTCACCACCAGATAGATGATGGCGGCGGCGTATTTCCTCGCGGTCGCCATTTCCTGTGCGGACATCATGAAACAGCCGTCGCCTGAGATGCTGATCACAGGCGCATGCGGCGACGCGAGCTTTGCTGCAATCGCGGCTGGCACTCCGTAGCCCATTGAGCCGCTGGTTGGGGCGACCTGTGTTCGGTGCGCCCGGTGTATATGGAACCGATGCGGCCAGACGGCATAATTCCCCGCGCCATTGGTCAGAATGGTGTTCTCGGGCATCTCGGCGGTGATATGTGCAATGACTTGCCCCATGTTCACGTCACCGGGGACGGACGTTGGTTGGATGAACGCTTCATAGTCCGACCGCTGCGCTGATCGCCACTCTGCCCAGCGCGACTGCCCATCTCCGTCCGGGATTGCTTTGGCGGCTTCAAAGAATTGGCGCGCCGAGGAGTGGATCGGGAGATCGGCGCTGTAGACGTGCCCAAGCTCTTCGCCTGAGGGGTGGATGTGTACGAACTGCATTTGCGGTTCCGGGATGTCGATGAGGGTGTAGCCTTGTGTCGTCATCTCTCCCAAGCGGGCCCCCACCACAATCAAGAGATCGACTTCGTTTGCAATGCGCGCACGGAGGTTTGGCAGCGGCGCGATGCCGACGACACCCACATAGTTGGGATGGTCGTTATTGATGTAGTCCTGCCGCCTGAACGTCGTTGCAACAGGCAGACCGGTGCGGCTTGCGAAGCTTGCTGCTTCTTCGGCAAGCCCTGCGCTCCAACCTGAGCCACCGAGAAGCAGAAGCGGCTTTTGCGCTCCTGCCATGAGTGCGGCCAATTCGTCGATCGCGGCGGATGACGGTGCGGGTTCGGCCACGGGGGTTGGTGTGAGATCAGCCACCGCAGCACTACCCGACAGGACATCTTCTGGAAGCGCCAGCACAACCGGACCCGGACGCCCGGACAGGGCGGTTTTCCAGGCACGCGAGATATATTCAGGGATCCGCGCGGGGTCTTCGATCTGTGCAACCCATTTCGCCATTTGCCCGAAGACGTGGCGGTAGTCCATTTCCTGAAAGGCTTCCCGGTCGGTCATGGACCGCCCGACCTGCCCGATCAGAACAATCATTGGTGTGCTGTCCTGAAAGGCGGTGTGAATGCCGTTTGATGCGTTTGTCGCGCCCGGGCCACGCGTAACTGCAAGAATGCCGGGTTTGCTCGTCATCTTGGCGTAGGCCTCTGCCATGTTGGCCGCCCCACCTTCCTGACGACACATAATGGTACGAATGCTCGGCTGGTGGTCGTAGAGACCATCTAGAAGTCCCAGGAAACTCTCGCCAGGCACACAGAAAACAGTGTCGGTGCCGAGTATTCTCAGCTGATCCGCGAGGATATGGCCGCCGGAACGTGATGGTGTGGACTGCGACATGAGTGGTCTCATCTCCCTGAGCGCCATTTTTTGTTTCCGCTCATACCGCCACCAAAGTGGACCTGTGTCCAGCGGCGACTGATGTGAACGATTTTAAGACATGACGTAGTTCAGACCGAGACGCCCACCGTCGACGTAGATGGTCTCGCC
>CAZMRS010000349.1:0-3513 GCA_964568435.1 uncultured Boseongicola sp.
CCAGGCAAGCATCGTGCCGGGGTTCAAGAGGCCCTTGGGGTCGGCCTCCTGTTTGAACGTGAGCTGTCGGTCGTCGACGGTCTGGCGTCCGCCTTCTTCCAGCGTGTAGCGATGCGGGTTGAAGATCATGGCGCCCGCCTCTTCGTGGATGCGGATGATCTCGTCGAGGCGTTCTTCGGTTGTGAACTTCACAAGGCTGAGACCTGCGAACATGACTTTGCCGTTCTCACGCAGGACTTCGAGGTGCTGGAGCACTTCGGGCGAGAATTCGTTGCGCATCTTTTCGATGAGGTTCAGGTGCTCGGGGAAGCCGTAGCGAACCTGTAGGTAGGTGATCGACGGGTCGACTTTGAGCGCGCGGAGTGTGGTGTGGTTCCAGCCGTATTCAAAGACAGGGCCGGGGCCGCGGGCCCAGTCGTGATCGTCGTTGCGGTAGATGAGGTTCGCTTCTGGGCGACGGTCGAGGAACGTCAGGAAACCTTCCATCGACTGCGGCGCAACCATCAGGCCGAGCATATTGCTGCTCTCTTCAACGTAGGGGGCGACCCGCTGGAAGTAGTCTTTGGCGATTGGGGCTTCGAAGACTGTGGCGAGCTTAATCAGGATGCCGTCTTCATTGGCGAGCTCTTCGGCAAAGCGGGCGGCGTCCATGAAGTCGTCGAAGGTGACGAACATCTCGGTCCAGTCGTAGGCGGGTGCGAG
This sequence comes from uncultured Boseongicola sp., assembly GCA_964568435.1. Lineage (GTDB taxonomy): Bacteria > Pseudomonadota > Alphaproteobacteria > Rhodobacterales > Rhodobacteraceae > Boseongicola. Next base: position 703 of record CAZMRS010000349.1, read on the forward strand.
CGGCATCTCGAGCTCGGTGATGATGCCATTGGTGCCGTAAGCGTGAGAAACGCGGGCGAGCTCTTCGCCACGAAATTCTAGGATGCGCGGTTCGGCCTCCATCGTCACGACGCGGAGCCGGATGATGTTGCCGAGGTCACGAAGGGAACCCCAGGTGCAGGAGCCGACTCCGCCGGACCCGCCAGCGATAAAGCCGCCGATCGTCGCGGTTGCCCATGTGGATGAGAACATGCGGAGTTCTTGGCCTGAGTGCTCTTTGGTGGCCTTGTCCAAGTCCTTCAGAAGAACGCCCGGTTCGGTGATGACGCGGCCCGGGTGTATTTCCTTCACATTGTCCATGAAGCGGAGGTGCATGACGCAGCCACCTTCGAGCGGCATGGCCTGGCCGTAGTTGCCGGTGCCTGCGCCGCGCGTGGTGACAGGGCAGTCATGTTCAAAGCAAACCTTAAGGATTTCAATGATTTCGGCTTCGGACCTTGGGCGTACGACGAAGTCGGCGGTGACATGGTCGAGGCGCGTTTTCAGAACAGGCGAGTACCAGAAGAAATCGCGCGAGGCCGCTTTGATGGCGACGTCTTTCTCTTCGATGTCGAGATGCGCAAGGGCGGCTTTGGCGGCGGCGACGTTCGGTTTCATCGGGTCTCCATCAGGTGGTCGAGGTCTTTGTAGTCGGGCAGTGTCGTGTCGATGGGCTGACCATCGCGTAGGACGATGCGATCAGATTGAGGGCGGGCGAAAAGCTCGGTCCAGTCGCGGGCGTTGCAGATCACGAGATCGGCGGGCGCATCTGGTGTGAGGCCGGGCTCGGTGAGGCTCATCGCGCGTGCTGGGTTTGCGGTGAAGGCGTTTGTCCAGTCGGTGTCGGAATGATCGAGGTGTCCGATGCGCGTGGATTGGCGCATGACTTCGATCATGTCGAGATCGCCGTAAGCGTAGAAGGGGTCGCGCGTATTGTCAGACGCGAAGCTAACGTTGATGCCGCGCGCCTTCATTTCGTGGACGAGTGTGATGCCGCGGCCGCGAGGGGTTCGGCCCCGTTCGCGATCCTGAAGATAGAGGTTGCACATCGGGAGGCTGACGATGTTCAGACCAGCTTTGGCAACGAGGTCGAGCGTGTCCATTGCGCGGGCTTCGTCTTGGGTCGTGAGCGAACAGCAGTGGCCGACGGTCACGGGCTTGTCCCAGCCGATTTCGAGCGCAGTTTCGGCGATCTGACGGAGCGTTTCGCTGGAGCCGTCCATTGTCTCGTCGCTGTGGAAATCGACGTCGAGGTCACGGTCGCCGGCGAGTTCGAAGAGTTCTTCGATGCGTTGTTTGACGTCCGGGACAGGATAGGTGACGAGGCCGAGTGTGCCGCCGTGATCCGCGACGATGTCGGCGGTGCCCTTGTAGTCTTCCTTGATGCTGTCGAAAGTATCGCAGCCCGCGAGTGATGCGGCTTGGAGCGTGATTTTGCCTTTCCACTTCTCACGCAACTCGCTGAAAACAGGCCAGGAAATGCTGTCTTGTGGCGTGATGCTATCAAGGTGAGTGCGGATGCATTTGGTGCCGTGTGCGTAGGCAGATTTCAGGCCAAATTCCATGCGGGTGCGGACATCCTTGGCGCGCCAATTCGCGCTACGGTCGGCGCCGACGGTTGTGAGCGCGCCCATGAACGTGCCGTCAGGGTTGGAGGCGCGAGGCCAGATGTGGCCTTTGTCGAGATGGGTGTGCATGTCGGTGAAGCAGGGAAAGACCATGGCGCGGGCCATGTCGATCTGAACCCCGCCGGTGTCCGCGATCTTGCCGTCCTTGATATGCAGGAAAGTTGTGACGAGGTCTTCGGTGCGCCCGACCATGCAGCCGGGGACCGTGACGTTCATCAGCGTGTAGGCACCTGCCGTTGGGAGAGTGCGGAAGCCGCTCATTCGCGCTTCAGGGCACTCTCGTGCCACTTGCGGAGCATGAGGTGACTGATGGTCGATGTGATGGCGAAGATCACCACACCCATGACCGAGATAAGGATCAACGCAGCGTAGAGACGGCCGAAGTTGAAGCGGTAGGAGGCCTCGAGCAGAGTCGATGCAAGACCCAATCCGGTGCCTGCGCGACCGATGACGAATTCGGCGACGACCGCGCCTATGAGGGCAAGGCCGCCTGCGATTTTGAGACCGCCAAGGAAGAAGGGGAGTGCAGAGGGCGCGGCGAGATATCTCAAGCGTTGCCAACGGGTTGCACCGTAGATGGTGAAGAGGTCTTCTAGGTTATGGTCGGCAGATTTGAGGCCGATGGTGGTGTTGGACAGAATTGGGAAGAAGGCGACGATCCAGGCGCAGGCAAGGGCGGCGGCGAAGGCGCTGTCCATGTAGATTTGCAGGAGCGGTGCGATCGCGATGACCGGTGTGACCTGCAGGATCACGGCATAGGGGAAGAACGACATTTCTGCCCACCGCGATTGCGTGAAGGCCACCGCGAGGAGGACGCCGCCTGTGATTGCGAAGATCAGCGCGAGCACCGTCAAGCGGGTGGTAATGAGCATTGCGGGCCAGAGCAGGCCCCAATCGTTGACGACGGATTGTGCAACAAGGACAGGGCCTGGGAGCACGTAGTGCGGGATGTCGTTGATCGTGACGTAGAGGTGCCAGGCGAGGATCGAAAGCACCATCACAAGGGACGGCAGCGTCCATTTCGCGATGCGGTTGATGCGGTCGCGGCGGGCGCGGGCTTGTTCTTCTGCATCCATGACTGGGGCCGCTGGGGCTGCGTCCGCCAGGCTCATCTCGGCCCTCCGTTGAGGGGGGTGCGTGATGAGCAAGATCGTCCATATCGATC
>CAZMRS010000350.1:0-3511 GCA_964568435.1 uncultured Boseongicola sp.
AGCACCACCAAAATCTCGCGCGCCAAGGCACCACACGCCAGAAGCAACAGCTTTCCGTCGCCATCGGCCGCGAGGCCTTCTGACGTCAATGTGTCATCATCTGGTAGGCTCGTCGCGCTCATTGTCTCCACATCGTCGAAGTGGAGCAGGGCGGTAAACCGTTGAGTCTGCTACCCTGCTGCGAGTTGATTGTGCTTGCGCTGCATGAACTCTTTGGCGGTTTCCACAGCCACAGCAGCATCCCGGCAATATGCATCGGCGCCGATCGCTTTGCCAAACTCTTCGTTCAGCGGTGCGCCACCGACAAGCACGACATAGTCATCACGGATGCCCTGAGCGACCATCGTGTCGATAACCACCTTCATGTAAGGCATTGTCGTTGTCAGAAGCGCAGACATGCCAAGGATGTCGGGCTCTTCCTGCTCCAACGCCTCGGTATACGCTTCCACCGCGTTGTTGATCCCAAGATCGACAACTTCGAAACCCGCACCTTCCATCATCATAGAGACGAGGTTCTTGCCAATATCGTGGATGTCACCTTTTACAGTGCCGATGACCATTTTGCCCATCCGCGGTGCGCCGGTTTCAGCAAGGAGCGGTTTCAGGATAGCCATTCCGCCCTTCATTGCGTTCGCTGCAAGAAGCACTTCTGGGACGAACAAGATACCATCGCGGAAGTCGTTGCCGACGATGGTCATGCCGCCCACCAAGGCTTCCGTCAGAACGCGGTAAGGTTCCCAACCGCGCTCCAGCAGAATGTCGACGCCTTCTTCGATTTCTTCCTTGAGTCCATCGTAAAGGTCGTCGTGCATTTGCAGCACAAGTTCCTCGTCATCGAGTTCGCTCAGGACGATATCGTCTTCTGCATCATCGGACATAGTGGCGTCTCCCTGCTCAACTTAGTGAGACTTAAGCCAATACAGACAAACAGAAAAGACGGATTGCGACGAAATCCTATGCGCCCGCGACTTTACGACGACGCGCAACGCCCCCTAGAAGGACAAGACCGCCGAGCGCAAAAGCGACAGAGCCCGGCAATGGGACCGGAGAGGGAGTGCTTCGAAGCTCCGCCGCGAGTGCCGCGTGGATGGGTGCTGTCGGATGCAAGCCGTCGAAGAAGGCGTACGTGCTTGGGTCAGTAACGAGACCGCAGAAAAACGCTTCGTTGATCTCGGGTGTCTCGTCGTTGTCCGCAACAAGACAAGCATCGGTGGTGTTGGTGATGCCAAGCGCATCGGCTTCCAGAAGCAGATCAGCAAAGAACCCCTGAGTGTCGAAGAAGCTTACATTGGTGGGGCTTCCACCGAAGACAAATGTCAAAGTTTGCGACAGTGCGGTGTTGAAAGCAGTCGACAGCCCCGAAGCAACAGCCGACAATTCGGCATCCTGATTTACGCCCGGGATGACGCCGAAATCTGGAAGACCGAAAACAAGAAAATCGTCAAGCTGCGTACTGGAAAGATCAATAATACCGGTGACAATCTCAGTGACCACGTCTCCAATCAGCGTGGATGGATCGATGCCTGCACCTTCAGGCGAAAGCAGCACACGTAAGTCGTTGCCGCCAAACCAAACAGCCGTCAGCGGATTGTCACCAAGCTCCACGCCGGAGGCCTCATACAAGGCGCGTTGGTCAATGAAATCCGGAATATCCAAACCGTCTTGAGTGGTTTGCAGGGCAGTTGCGCCGCCGTAGGCAAAGTTTGTGCCAGACCCGATGTCCGCTCCCAGGAGCGAGGCCCAGGTGTCTCCATTGCTGAACTGGCCCTCAAAATACGGCGCAGGTGGGAAGGTATTCCCGGTTGCAGCATACACATTACCAGGATCGCTCAAGCTGTCACCAAACACCAAAAGATCAGTATAAGGGCCGAGCGTGTCGGCGTATGCGGGTGCCGCCAGCGCAAGGGCCAGCGTTGCGGCTAATTTATTCAAGAACTCGTCCCCTCCCAGAAACCAAATGAGACGGAAGCTAGGGTGCCCTTAGGTAAGGCAAGTGTGACGTGGCGTAACGATTAAGCAGATTGAATATGTTCATGCTTTGTTCTAAAAGTGCGAATGCCGGATTATTCCCACACTGTCGATCCAAACGCCAAGGGCCGGGCGGCACAATCGAACCGTCCCGGGCGGTTCGAGAGGTTTGACCGAGACCGGATCGACGACGGCTGGTCTCAGGAGGATACAAAACCAACCTTAAGAACAGATGTAAGCATCGAACGCCCGCGCAAAGTCATAACACGCAATACGTCACCTGACTTGTCATTTGACCGTTCCATCAACCCCTATCGAGGTTGTGAACACGGTTGCATCTACTGCTTTGCAAGGCCGACGCATGCTTATCTTGGGCTTTCGCCCGGATTGGACTTTGAAACGCGTTTGATCGCGCGGCCCGAGGCGTCCGACATTCTGGCGAAAGAGCTGCGGGCCAAGTCCTACAAACCTCGCTTAATTGCGATTGGAACGAATACCGATCCGTATCAGCCCATTGAAAAAGAGCACCAGATCATGCGGCGTATCTTGAAGGTCCTGAACGAATTCAATCATCCGGTTGGGATCGTCACGAAAGGAACGCTGATTGAGCGCGATATTGATATCATTGAAGAAATGGCAACCAAAGGATTGGTGCGCGTGGGTATTAGCGTTACAACATTGGATGCCTCGGTGTCGCGCAAGATGGAGCCTCGGGTGCCTTCTCCGAAGCGGCGGTTGCAAACGATTCAACGCTTGAGCGACGCCGGGGTTCAAGTTCGCCTCATGGCATCGCCAGTCGTGCCTGGTCTGACAGATCACGAGTTGGAAGCGCTTTTGGAGGCTGGCGCAGAGGCCGGTGCTATTGCGGCCAGTTGGATCCTGCTTCGGTTACCACGCGAAGTTGCGCTTCTTTTCAAGGAGTGGGTCGAGGCTGAATTTCCGAACCATGCCAATAAGATACTGGGCAAAGTTCGTGAAAGTCATGGTGGCAAGGACTACGACGCAGAGTGGGGCAAGCGCCTTCGCGGAGAGGGGCATTATGCTCAGCTGATCTCGCACCGTTTCAAGCTGGCGAGCCGCCGATTGGGCCTTCAAAACGACCTTCCACCCCTACGAACTGACCTGTTTCAGGTGCCTTCGCAGGCGGGCGATCAACTCTCGCTTTTCTAGAATTTGGACCGAAATCTCAAATCGGCATAACGTCGGTACAACGTCGGTATTACGTCGGTGTGGGCGTTCGCCCAATTCATGCCTTCTTCACCCTTTAATGCGAGGGGCGAAACGGAGAAAGACATGAGCCTGCCTTTGCTTCTGGGTGCTTTTTGGGTGATCGCCGCGACCATCGTCGCGGCTTTGCCAATGCGTCAACAGTTCCCGCCAGGGTTGCTGTTGTTGATCGCAGCACCGGTGCTGATTGTCTGGATTGGCATCGCGCACGGGTGGCTCTGGGTTGCCTTCGGCACATTTGCGTTTCTGTCCATGTTTCGCCGTCCGCTTCGCCACATCGGTGGTCGCGCGTTGACCCGTCTGCGCGGCCCACAAG
>CAZMRS010000351.1:0-3506 GCA_964568435.1 uncultured Boseongicola sp.
CATGGTTCCGAGACCCGGAACCTGACCTTTCCAAGTCATGCAGGACAGAACAGATTTGTCATCTTTCAGGTCGAAGTAGAGATGCCCGGAGCGGGCGAGCGTAACACGGCCAACTTCGCCGCGAACGCGCACGTAGGACAGCTCACCTTCGACCAGACGCCGCACGGTGCTGGCAATCTCAGAGACTGAAAATTCGGGGGCGTTGTCGCCGGGCGTGTCTTCAAAGAGGTCCATGGGCCTGCTTGCCTTGTGCTTCGCTCAACCGGACCCTAGAACGCCTTTGAAGCAAGGTGAAGCGGAGCTTAAGCATGAATATTCTCATTCTAGGTGGCGGCGGACGTGAACACGCTTTGGCTTGGGCAGCGCTGCAGAACCCGAAATGTGATGTTTTGATCGTGGCGCCCGGCAACGCAGGGATCGCCGAGATCGCCACATGCGCCGCGCTGGACATCGAGAACGGATCGGATGTTGTGGAATTTGCCGAAGAGCACGCGATCGATTTTGTAATCATCGGCCCGGAAGCGCCGTTGGCAGCTGGGGTTTCGGACGATCTACGTGCGGCTGGTTTTCTAGTGTTTGGACCATCGAAGGCTGCAGCCGCATTGGAGGCGTCCAAAGGTTTTACCAAGGAAATCTGTGACGCAGCGGGCGCGCCGACCGCGGCCTGGGCGCGATTTACGGATGCTGCTTCGGCCAAAGCCTATGTGATTGAACAAGGGGCGCCCATCGTCGTCAAGGCGGATGGGTTGGCAGCCGGCAAAGGCGTGGTCGTGGCAATGACGCTGGATGAAGCCACATCCGCGATTGATGACATGTTCGACGGAGCCTTCGGCGCCGCAGGGGCAGAAGTTGTCATCGAAGAGTTCATGGAGGGCGAGGAAGCCTCGTTCTTTGTGCTTTGCGATGGCACAGAAGCGCTGCCCATTGGCACGGCGCAGGATCACAAACGTGTCGGCGAAGGTGACACTGGCCCGAACACGGGCGGCATGGGAGCCTATTCCCCTGCCCCGGTCCTTTCGGACGCCGTCGCAGACCGTACAATGAACGAAATTGTGCGACCGACATTGCAGGAGATGGCAAAGCGCGGGACGCCCTATCAGGGCGTTCTTTACGTTGGCCTCATGATCAAGGACGGTGCGCCGCGTTTGGTTGAATACAATGTGCGTTTCGGCGACCCGGAGTGCCAGCCCCTGATGATGCGTCTCGGTGCGCAAGCCTTCGACCTGATGCACGCCTGCGCCGAAGGTCGGTTGAACGAGGCACGTGTGAATTGGGCCGATGACCATGCGATGACGGTTGTTCTGGCTGCCAACGGGTACCCGGGCGCGTATGAAAAAGGCACGGAAATAAAGGGCTGCGAGGCGCTTGAGGCGGACAGTTTTCAGATGGTTTTCCACGCGGGCACTGCTCGAAGCGGTGATAAGCTGGTCGCTTCCGGGGGCCGCGTTTTGAACGTGACGGCACGTGCCTCTACGCTAAGAGAAGCGCGAGACAAGGTGTACGCTGCCGTTGATCAAATTGACTGGCCAGACGGGTTTTACAGACGCGACATAGGTTGGCGCGTTCTGGAAGATTGAGGAAGGACTTTCACGATGAATGAACGAGATCCAGCCGCGATCGAAACGGTCATCGGGATCCTCAAACAATCCTTTTCGGACAGATGCCAGACCAACGCGTCCGTTCGCGAGCAACATGGCCACACGACGACATGGCTTGAAAACCAGCCGCCCGATGCGGTGGTGTTCGCCCAGTCGACGGAAGACGTCGCAGATATCGTTCGGGTCTGCGCGACACACAAGGTGCCGGTCATCCCTTTCGGAACTGGCACATCTCTGGAGGGACATCTGAATGCCGAGCGCGGCGGTATATCAATTGATACCAGCCAGATGAACGCCGTTCTTAAAGTTCACCCGGAAGATCTCGATTGTGTCATTCAGCCCGGTGTCACACGCAAGCAGCTCAACGAATACTTACGCGATCAAGGCCTTTTCTTTCCCATTGATCCCGGCGCCGATGCGTCCCTCGGTGGTATGGCAGCAACCCGGGCGAGTGGTACGAACGCCGTGCGCTATGGAACGATGAAGGACTGCATCCTATCCATGGAAGTGGTTCTCCCGGACGGGCGAGTGATCCGAACCGGGCAGCGCGCAAAGAAGTCTTCGGCGGGATATGACCTGACCCGCCTGTTTATCGGGTCGGAAGGCACCCTTGGTATCATTACCGAGCTCACAATCAGGTTGCACGGCATTCCCGAAGCAATGTCTTCGGCAACGTGTTCTTTCCCGACCGTGGAAGCCGCGTGCAATGCTGTTATCGCGACCATTCAGATGGGCCTGCCGGTAGCCCGGATTGAGCTGCTGGATGAGGCACAGGTGAAGGCCTGCAACGCCTATTCCAAGCTGTCGCTACCGGAGACACCGCTGTTGCTCCTGGAGTTTCATGGCTCGACGCAGGGCGTTGCTGAACAGGCAGAGACCTTTGGTGAAATTGCTGCAGATGTTGGCGGGACAAACTTTGCCTGGACCAGTTCGCCGGAAGAGCGCACGAAACTCTGGCAGGCACGTCACGACGCCTATTGGGCGGCTTTGGCGTACCGTCCAGGCGCCAGGGTGGTCGCAACAGATGTGTGTGTCCCAATTTCGCGGCTTGCGGAATGTGTGACAGCGGCTCAGGCGAAACTTTCTGAACTTGATCTGATCGCCCCCATCGTCGGGCATGTTGGGGACGGGAATTTCCACACGAGCCTTCTGATTATGATGGAAGACGCCGACGAACTGGCGCGAGGCCGCGAGTATGTAAGTTGGTTGAACCGGACAGCCATTGCGATGGAAGGCACCTGCACCGGTGAACACGGCATTGGCCAGGGCAAAAAGGCCTATCTGGACGCCGAAGTCGGTGAAGCTACCGAGATCATGGGCGACATCAAGGCCGCCATCGACCCCGATGGGATCATGAACCCCGGAAAAATCATCTGAATTTGGATTGGTCGGAGTGAGAGGGGTCGAACCTCCGACCCCTGCCTCCCGAAGGCGATTTGCCAGTGGCTCTGATCTAAGAAGCCTTGATTCATTGGGCTTGAGGTCAGTTGAGATCGCTACAGATCGTTTGAAATGTTGCGGTTTCATTGCGGAATTCTTGGGCAGACCGCTTAGAGCCCACAGTGACAAGTCCATCTGCAAGGGCTACCGTTCGCGTTAGCATTTAAGGGTGGCAAGATGAGCATCATGAGGGCGGTCGTCATTCGGGAGCCGGGTGAACCCGAGGTCTTGAAATTGGAAACTTTGCCGGTGCCTACACCCAAGCCAGGTTGGGTTCTTATCAGAGTTCGGGCTTTTGGTCTGAACCGGTCAGAGCTGTTCACCCGCCAAGGCCACTCACCGAATGTGCCCTTTCCGCGCGTTCTCGGCATTGAAGCTGTGGGCGAGGTCGTGGCCGCGCCTGATGGCGGATTTAACGAAGGCGACAAGGTGGCCACGGCGATGGGCGGCATGGGTCGGCAGTTTGAC
>CAZMRS010000352.1:0-3503 GCA_964568435.1 uncultured Boseongicola sp.
AGGATCCATCCGGTTCTCGTGCATTGGACCAACTGACGTCGCGACTCTTTCCAACCGAGGATGTCACGGTCCTCGTTTTGCCTTCAGCGTTGGCGACAACGCAACACTTGCCGGGAGGGACCATCCTCGCCAGCCACAAGCTTGTTGAAGACTTTGAAACAGTTGAGGTTTTCGCAGGCTATCTGATTGCCGAAAACCAACGGCGCAAATCAGCGGATCCATTTGAACGCCTCCTAAGGGACGCGGGTCTGAGGGCTGCATTAGGCCTGCTCACCACTGGCGAGCTGTCGATTGACGTGTTGCGCAGCCATGCTGAAATGCTGGTCGTCAATGAACCTCAATCCTTAGCCGCAGAGGAGCTAGCGACTGCCTTTGCAGCGTCTGAAATCAAGCCGGACGACTACGTGAAAATCGCCGAGCTCTCCGAAGACGTAAGCGCGGCTTTGATTGGCGTTGGGGCCACAATCCCCTCAGCGCCGTTGCTCACAGACAGCGCGTGGATCGCTCTTCAGCAAATTTGTGAAAACGACCGTTAACGCCGCACCATTGGCACGTCGTTTGTCCAAACGCTGAGCATAGCAGCGTCCCCCTCGGCGGTTCTCGGTCCCCGGTTAGGATTGTGACGCCCATCGTCCCAAACAGGCCGCATAAGCGGCGCTGCGTTGGAACGTAAAGCGCGCTTGGCAACGACGCGAGGCTGTTTCGATGGAACACTCACCGGCACCGGCGACGACACGACAATACGTTCCGATTGCGCCGTCGCAAACGTTGGAACCTCATCGCAGATTTGAACCCGTGACGCATCGCGCCGCGCAACCCAAACAACAACGTCGTTCACTTTGGCACGTATGAAAGCGCACCCTCCGCTATCAACAAATGCCCTGCCGGTATATCCTTCCGGTGGCAGTTCTGCCGGGCTTGCCGATTGTGCTGCACTAAATGTCGGTAGCCCCAAAGCACAAAGAAAAACGCCAACATATGCGCGCATTATGATACCCCGCCCCTAAATATTGTAGGATAGAGTGCCGTTCGACGCGCAAGCTGTAAAGGCTATTTTTGCCTATTTGGTACCAAACATTCGGTCACCGGCGTCGCCGAGCCCTGGAACGATATAGCCTAACTCATTCAGGTTCTCGTCAAGAGACGCGGTAACAACCGGGACATCAGGATGGGCCTCCTTCATCCGCGCGACGCCTTCCGGAGCGGCCAAAAGACAAAGGAACCGAATGTTCTTTGCACCCTTCTCTTTGATTAAGTCGATGGCCGCCACCGACGAATTACCGGTTGCCAGCATCGGGTCTACAGCAATCACCAATCGGTCATCCAATTCGCCCGGCAACTTGCAATAATACTGAACCGGTTGAAGCGTTTCCTCGTCGCGATAGAGCCCGACAAATCCGACACGTGCCGACGGTATGAGATCGAGCATGCCGTCCAGCAGTCCGTTCCCCGCTCGAAGGATCGAGACCAACGCTAATTTTCGACCGTCCAAGACCGGAGCTTCCATGGCCTTTAACGGCGTCTCAACCGGCCGCGTCGTCATCGGCAATCCACGCGTGACCTCGTAGGCAAGTAAATGGCTGATCTCTCGCAACAACTGTCGGAAAACAGCAGTCGATGTCTCTTTGTCGCGCATCAACGACAGTTTGTGCTGCACAAGCGGATGATCGACGATTGTTAGATGCTGGCTCATGACGTCTCCAGTCGGGATTTCAGTTTCTTCTTGGTGTCTTCATCACAAAACGCGGCCGCAACGCTGGTTTGAGCAATGTCGTCGAACACGCCATCGTCCCATTCAAAAGCTTCGGCCAAACGATTGTATTCATTGTTCATCGTAGTGTGGAAGAACGGGGGGTCATCCGTTGAAACAGTGACTTTCACCCCGCGTTCGCGCAATTGATGGATCGGATGTGAGCGCCAATCCGGATAGACGCCGAGCACGACGTTCGACCCGGGGCAAACCTCCAAAACGATACCGTCCTCCGCCAATCGATCTACAAGCGCGAGGTCCTCGATCGCGCGCACACCATGACCGATGCGCTCGACTCCCAGATCATCAACAACAGCCCGAACACTCTCCGCTCCCCCCCATTCTCCGGCATGCGCAGTAAGACGTAGCCCGGCCTCTCGCGCACAATCGAAACTCCACGCGAATTCCTTAGGTTCACCTGTGTTTTCGTCCCCAGCGATGCCAAAGCCAACGATCCAGTCGCCCGCTGTTTCGGCGGCGCAGATAGCGGTCTCGCGCGCTTTGTCCGGGCCAAAGTGCCGGATGCAAGTAATAATGCCGCGCAATACAATGCCATGTGCGGCCTCGGCAGCATCCGCAGCCTCCCGAATGGCCGCAAGATACTCTTTCCAGGCACCAACGTCGCGCTCCCCGCAGAAATCAGGCGAAAGAAACGTCTCAGAATAGATCACGCCAGACGCAGCGCTTTCCTCGAGCACAGCAGACGTCAGACGTGCGAAATCTTCCGGGGTTTGCAGAACACTCGTCGCCGCCTCATAAACTTTAAGGAAATCCCAGAAGTCCTTGTATTTATAGGAGCCTTTCTCGTCGAAAATACTCGACAAATCGACCTTCTTCTCCGCCGCAAGGCCACGAATAAACGCAGGCGGCGCGGCACCTTCGTGATGCAAATGCAACTCGATCTTAGGTTTATCTGACAGGCTCAAAGAAAACTCCTCCCGGGGCCGTCTGTCGGCACTCCAAGATGCGCCGCAACTGACGCCGCTATATCAGCAAACGCGACCAAACCAATTGGCTTTTGGCCAACCCCCATACCAAGCACGGGAACGCGCTCACGCGTGTGATCGGTCCCGACCCAACTTGGATCATTTCCGTGGTCAGCCGTAAAGAGCACAAGATCGCCCGGTCTCATGCGAGACTCAATTTCCGGCACTTTCCCGTCGAACCATTCGAGTGCCTTTGCGTAGCCCGAAATATCGCGGCGGTGTCCGTAAAGACTGTCGAACTCAACAAAGTTGGCGAATGTAAAGCTGCCATCTTCTGCTTCATCCATCACGTCGAGGAGATGATTCATCAATACCGCGTCGCTCCCCTTCCGGACTTCATCGATGCCACGCATCGAGAATATGTCGCCAACCTTGCCTATGGCATAGACGCGGCGTCCGGCGGATTGTGCCCAGTCGCAAAGTGTTGGTGCAGGAGGAGCAATCGCAAAATCCTTACGATTCACCGTCCGCTCAAACGACCCCGGCTCGCCGACAAATGGACGTGCGATCACCCGACCAACCTTCTTTTCGTGAAGTATCGGTGCCAGGTCACGGCACAGCTGCAAAAGCCGCTCTAAACCGAAATGCTCTTCGTGAGCTGCAATTTGAAAAACGCTGTCAGCTGACGTGTAGCAGATGGGCCAGCCCGTCTTGATATGCTGCTCCCCTAGCTGGGCGATGATTTCGGTTCCCGACGCGTGGCAGTTTCCCAATATCCCCTTTGTGCCCGCCAGTTCGGCGGCTTTGTCGGAAACCTCGATCGGGAA
>CAZMRS010000353.1:0-3488 GCA_964568435.1 uncultured Boseongicola sp.
CGCTGCCAGTGAGCCGATGTGGTGTAATCGGCGTCACCTGATCCGCCCGAGACCGCTTCAATCGTCGGGACAAGCTCGCCCGGATCGAAATGCTCAAACTCAACGTCGCTGGCGATGCCGTTGATTTTTTCAACAAAGTCGATGCCGGTGGTGCCAAGAATTGGAAGTTTCCGCGAGAACGCAGATGTCATTTCGATGACTTCCTACGACTGCGCTGCTCCCGTCGTGGCCACAATGGCGGACGGGCTGATTGCAAGTGTTTTGGACTTCATAGTTTCTTCCCGTCAAAGAAATCCGTACGGAATATTGGTAAAATTTCCGAACCAATACTTTATTTCTCTTCAGTTTCAAAGGCCTGTGCTGAGATTATTTTGCTCATATAGCCAAGGTGCTGAAAAGAAATGCGAATACCACGCGATATCGGGGTCTGTGCTCGCACAAGTTGCTATCGCCTCAAACTTTCTCCTTCATGCTGAGCACATTAGGGCCGTCGATCTTCATCCTTCGCTCCCAAGGACTCATCGTGCCGTTCGGAAGGTTCTACCTAAGTCAATTTTTGCCAGCATCAAACAGTCTTCTTTGCATTTATTGTCGAAAAGGACGGAAAAATGATGGAATCGTATTTACCCGTTGATTTCCTTTATCCTGCCAAGACGAACTGAAATTCGGTAATTGCTAAAAAGTCCAATCCGCAGCAAGCTAATTGCCTTAGCGTTGCCTTGTGAAAGGCATTGGCAATTGGATCGTTGGACGTGTGATGGTTGAGAAGTTTACCGGCAGTTTTACACAGCAAGAAAGCTTGCCTGCGGCATCGCTAGAGCGCGCAACGGATGTATTGTCGGGAGGTCGAATTCACCGATACGGCTCTTCCATGAACGAAACATCACAAGCGGCTGCCTTGGAGGCGAAATATGCGGACTGGCAAGGGGCCAAGTATTGCGTCGCGGTGACGTCCGGTGGGCAGGCAATTCAAATGGCTCTTCGCGCTGTCGGCGTTAAGGCTGGGCATAAAGTTCTGACAAATGCATTCACACTTGCACCCGTTCCAGGAGCTATCGCTGCCGTCGGCGCTATCGGCGTCTTGGTGGAAACCGACGAAGATCTGATGATAGACCTGAGTCATCTCGAAGCCTTGGCTCAATCCTCGGGAGCTTCGGTGCTGCTGCTATCGCATATGCGTGGACACATCGCTGACATGAATGCGGTTATGTCGATTTGTGATCGCCACGCAATCACAGTGGTCGAAGATTGCGCGCACACAATGGGGTCAACCTATCACGGAATCCGATCAGGCAATCACGGCGCTGTCGGGTGTTTCTCTGCCCAGACGTACAAACATATCAATTCGGGCGAGGGCGGTCTGCTGACTACTAATGACCCTGAAATTGCGGCACGCGTAACGATGATGTCGGGCAGCTACATGAATTTTGAAAGGCATGGTGCCGGGCCTGATCCCGATGTTTATGGGGACATCAAGTACGAATGGCCAAATATGTCGGCCCGCATGGACAACCTTCGCGCGAGCCTACTTATCCCGCAGTTGGACGATCTTGATCGCAACGTGGAGCGTTGGAATGCGCGCCATGAAATCTTGAGACAAGCGCTCGCCGGGCTTCACGGCGTCTCGCTTCCAGTGCCCGCTGACGGGGCTGTGCGTGTAGGGTCTTCTTTCCAGTTTCGGATACCGGGCGCGTCTCCACAGCTGTGTGAACAGATTACAAGGGACGCGTTAGAGCTGGGCGTTGAACTTAAATGGTTCGGAGCAGATGAGCCAAAGGGCTTTACGTCCAACCATAGCAGTTGGCGTTATATGAGCGCGCAAGACCTGCCAGAAACAGATCGGATTCTAAGCACTCTGTTTGACATGCGAGTTCCGTTGACCTTCTCGCCTGAGGACTGCGCGCACATCGCAGACATATTGCGGTTCGTGCTCTCGGACGCAGGTCGGGCAGTGGCTGCGGAGTAGACCTAGCGCGCAGCCGCTTGCAGGGCCGTCACAGCAATCATGTTGACGACATCTTCAGCCGTGCACCCACGCGATAGGTCGTTCGCAGGTCTATCAAGACCCTGCAAAATTGGGCCAATCGCTTCACAGCCACCGACTCGCTGCGCGATCTTGTAGCCAATGTTTCCGGCATCAAGGTTCGGGAAAACCATGACGTTTGCCTGTCCGGCTACTGTGGAACCGGGGGCCTTTGTCTCTCCGACTTGCGGCACGAACGCCGCATCGAACTGAAGCTCACCGTCGCTTTCAAGCTGTGGATGTTTGTCGGCAAGAAGCGCGGCGGCATCGCTGACTTTGGTCACGCGCTCGTGCTTTGCGCTGCCTTTTGTCGAAAAGGAAAGGAAGGCGATTTTGGCTGGCTCACCAAGCAGGGCCTGATAGGAATTCGCGGATTGCGCGGCGATGCTTGCCAGTTCCGCCGACGAAGGGTCTATGACCAGTCCGCTGTCCGAGAATACCATCGCCTGCCGTCCAGAAGGGTGTCCTTCCGGGAGAACCATCAGGAAAAAGCTTGAAACGAGCTCCTGATCTGGCGCTTTGCCAATGGCCTGCAACGCGGCGCGAACCGTATCTGAGGTGGTTGCAACTGCTCCCCCGACCGTCCCGTCGGCAATCCCAAGCCTCACCATCATGGCCGCAAATACCAATGGATTGCTTGTCATTTTACGCGCAACGTCCTCAGAGACGCCTTTGTGTTTTCGAAGCTCGTGAAAACCCGAAGCAATTTCATCGGAAAGGTCAGAAGCTGTCGGGTCCTCGACTTTCAATTTGGCTGAAAGCAAACCACCGGCCGCAGAAACTTTTCGAGAAATGGTGTCGGTATCGCCGACCAGTGTAATGGAGCCCAGACCGGTCTCCACTGCCTCGATGGCCGCTGCGATGATGCGAGAGTCTTCGCCTTCGCTCAATACAATATGGGCGGGATGCGCCGCGGCGCGAGTTCTTAGTTCACTCAGGACCGGCATCGGCACATCCCTTTTTTGCGTTAACTTACACGCCTTGTTGCTCGACCATATCGTCTGCGCTGATGCCAGCGACAGCGACAGGTTTTTTCATGGCGTCACGACGGAAGGGTTCGCCAAGCTCCTGATTGATCATCGCTTCGATCAACGTGGTCTTGCCATTTTCCATCTGGTCTTTGATCGCCTTGTTCAGCGCTTCTGTCAGTTCGTCCATTGTGCGAGCAACGACGCCTTCAAGACCGCAGGCCTTCGCGATGCCAGCGTAGCTGACTTCTTCGTCGAGTTCCGTGCCCACAAAGTTGTCGTCGAACCAAAGCGTCGAGTTCCTCTTTTCAGCACCCCACTGATAGTTGCGGAATACGATCTGCGTGATCGGTGGCCAGTCGCCACGGCCGATCGCTGTCAGTTCGTTTACTGCGATGCCGAAGGCACCGTCACCTGCAAAGCCGACAACTGGAACGTCAGGCTGACCGATTTTCGCTCCAACGATTGCTGGCAGACCATAGCCACAAGGACCGAAG
>CAZMRS010000354.1:0-3487 GCA_964568435.1 uncultured Boseongicola sp.
CCGGCGCGAAGTCCGGCTTCGATTGTCAAACGTTCGAAGACGTCCCGTTGGGCGTGGCTGCCCCCCATCGCTTGGAAATGAGGCCGGGCCGCCTTCAGGTGACTAAAGGCCGTGTCGTATTGCCCTTCGCCAAATGCGGCCAGCCCTTTGGCCGTGCCCACACCCGGCGCGCGCATCACGTCCGACATGTCACCGGCTTGGATTGCGTTTTTCGCGACTGTTTTCTTTATTCGTGCGACGGCATCAGGGCGGGTGTCGCCGATAAGGGCCAGCATGTAGTGCATATCGGCGAACGTAAGGCTGCCATCTTCAGTCCGGTTTTCGGCCAGATTGGCAAGTTCAATCCAACGGTCACCCAGGTCCACACCTTCAAGTTCCAAGCGCATCAAAAGCGAGCTGGCATTTGAGAAGTCGCGATAGTCGTCGGTTTTTTCATCTCTCACCTTCGTATCGTAGAGATCGAGCACCGCGTCGATCTCACCCTGATCCAAATGGAGCAGCGCCTTGTGCCACCAAACATGGAAACGGAAGTTATTGCAGTGACCCCAGGCATCCGCGTTGCGGTCGATCAGATCGATCCCGGAGTGCGTTCGATGCGTCATGTCGTAGACGTGCGCCACGGCGTGCAGGCCCCAAGCGTCGTCTTTGGCGTATTGCAAACCCTGTAAGCCCGCTCTTTCCGCCGCTTGGTAGTCACCCGTCTCTTCGAGAGCAAAGGCATGACAGCCGAGCACGTAACCGAAGAGAGGGTGATTGGCGCCATGAGCATCGAGGACTCTTTCGACAGATCGCAACATCCCAAAATTGTCGCCAAGCATGAAGCGAATGCCGTGCGAGAGTTTCATGCTGATCGTGTCAGCGCGGTTCAGCACCAAAGCCTCTTCCATCCGGGCGATTGACTGGCTCGGCTTTCCATCGAGCCAATTTTGCAGGGCTTCGCACCAAAGACGTTCGCGCCTTGTCGCGCCGCCGAGTTTCAGCGCGCGCTGTGCTTCCCGATTTGCGGCATGGGCGGGCGCGATCATTTCCTTGCGACCCAGCATGAGACAAGCGAGCCCCTTCATTGCGAGTCCCATAGCGAAATCGGGTGCCAGCGCGATAAGGCGCGTCAGATGCTCTCCGGTCACCTGCCCATGCGAAAGCACCCCAAGAACGACGCCGTTCCAGGCAACGAGCGCTTCGCGATCGGATAAACTGATTTCACAAGAGCAGATATCTGTCTTCATTGCCCGGACCCTAACTTTGGCTCTAATAAACTCGCCTTAGGGACACCTAGCTGAAGTCTTGCGAAGCTCACTTCACGTGATCGACAGACCGCAAGAATGTGATTATTTCTAACCTTTTCGTGAGGAGCCGTCGGCCGTGTGCTTTGCCAAAATTTCGGGCACAGCTTGCGTGTCTTCGCCAAATCTCGGCGGTGCTTTTTCATAAGTCACGGGGGTTTTCGAGAATTTCAAAGGATTCCCCAGTAATTCAAGGGTTTCCGACGCCGCACTGCTGACGGGAACACGAACGACCGCGCCCCGTGCTTCAGCCTGTTCGGAGCGTAAGGCTTGTGGAATCGAATGAATTGGCCCGACCGGGACCTTCACGGCCTTCAGCTTCTCGAGGATTTGGAGGCTGTCATAGCCTCGAAATGTTTCAATAATTGCCGCATCAATGGCTTCGCGGTTGGCAACTCTAAGGGGGTTTGTCGCGAATCTCTTGTCTTCGGCCAAATCCTGACGACCAAAGGCTTTGCAAAAGGCCTGAAACTGACTGTCATTCCCCACCGCCAGAATAACGTGTCCGTCCTTGGTCGGGAAAACCCCGTAAGGCACGATATTCGGGTGATTATTGCCGCGACGTTCTGGAGATTTTCCGGACGTCAGAAAGTTTGTGCCTTCATTTATGAGCCAAGCCATCTGCGAGTCGACCAGCGAGATGTCGATGTGCTGGCCTTCCCCGGTTGCTTCTGCATGGCGAAGTGCGGCCAACATACCGACGGTCGCGTACATGCCGCACATGACGTCAGCGATCCCGACTCCAGCCTTCATTGGAACTCCGTCGGGTTCCCCGGTGATGGACATGATGCCACCGAAGCCCTGGGCCATTAAGTCGTAGCCGGGTTGATCGCGATTTGGGCCCGTCTGACCAAAGCCCGAGATCGAACAGTAGACGAGACCCGGATTGATTTTGCGAAGACTGTCGTAATCCAGGCCGTACTTGGCCAATCCGCCGGGCTTGTAGTTTTCGAGCACGATCTGCGCTTGCCCAGCGATACTTTTGACAAGAGCTTGGCCTTCGGTGGTTGATAAGTCTGCGGCTACCGAAAACTTATTGCGGTTGGCGGCCATGAAATACGCGCTCAGGTCGCTCTTGCCATCATCCGTCTTTAGATACGGCGGCCCCCATTTGCGCGTATCGTCCCCGCCTGTTCGCGGGTTCTCTATTTTGAGAACGGTCGCTCCCAAATCGCCCAAGAGCTGAGTTGCCGTTGGCCCCGCAAGAATGCGCGAGAGGTCGAGCACCAGAACACCGTTTAAGACTTTCGGTGTCACGTTGTTAGAAGGCTCCGTCATAGGCCTGTCTATCGATCTCGACCGCGATCACGCTGAACGTGTCTGCACTTTGGGCGGACGCGAGAGCCTCTCGCAGCTCGGCTTCTGACGACACTGTGTGCCCTTCGCCCCCAAACGCACGGCCAATAGCGGCAATCTGAGGCCGATTGAAATCCACACCAACGTTGCCCAACTGTCGACTACGTTGCTTGAGTTCAATCAGCGCGAGCGAGGCGTCTACGAAGACAACAAAAATGGTCTTCAATCCGTTCTCGGCGGCGGTCGCGAGTTCGCCGACGACCATCAGGAAGCCCGCGTCGCCGCTAAACGACACAACGGTTCGTTCTGGTTCGACCAGATGCGTCCCGATGGCGAGCGGTACGGCGCATCCCATTGTGCAAAAGCCGGTCGACTGCATGAGAGCGCGCGGGAACTGACATTTCCACATCTGGCTTAGCAGAATACGGTGCGCGCCGCTGTCGACGGTGGTTAACGTGTCGTTTGGCAGAACCTCTTGAACCACGGAAATTGCCTGTGCTGGCCCCCATGCGTCACCGCGCGGAAACGCATCGGCCAGCGCTGCCTTGGTGTTGGCAATCTCTCTATCCGTCCAGACGGTCGGCATCTGGTCGGGCAAAAGCGCCATGACGGTTTCAGCCGGATCGCCGATGAAGTTGTGGCTCGACTGGTGCATGTAGTGGTGGTTGGGCTCGGCTGTGATGTCCAGAATGACTTGCGTGGACGGATTCCAGGGGTTTTGCCATCCAAGGCGCATTTCAACCGGATCGTACCCAATTGCGAGAATGACATCGGCTTGCTGCACCAGCGGGATCAGGATCGCATCATTCTTTGGCGACAGACCCGCGCCGCCGAGCGAGAGCGGATGGTCTTCCGGCATCAATCCTTTGGCCTTGTATGTTGTGACCACTGGCGCACCCAAACGTTCA
>CAZMRS010000355.1:0-3486 GCA_964568435.1 uncultured Boseongicola sp.
AGTGACCCCTTCGATGTCAACGAAGTGCTCTACCGCTGAGCTAATCGCCCTATGTATCTCATTCCGGCTTGTCCAAATGAACAAACGCGGGTTTTACCCCGCGCCGGTCGGGGTGGCTATAATAGGTTCGCTTCACCACTTCAAGGGCTTTTGGCATCGTGCGGAATCGCTCTATATTCAGAGTGAACAAGGAGACATTGCGTTGAAACCCTATCGACTGCGGATGCCAGATGTCAGGACAACCAGTGTTGTCTTCGCCTCGCCGCATTCCGGTCGGGACTATCCTTGGAGCTTTGTGCGAAAGTCTATCCTCGACGAACGGACGTTGCGATCTTCGGAAGACGCGTTTGTCGACGAACTCTTTGAAATGGCACCCAAACACGGCGCGCCTTTGCTTTGTGCAACGCTTCCACGCGCCTGGGTGGATGTGAACCGGTCTGCAGACGAACTTGATCCGGCGTTGATTGAAGGGCTGTCGCGGAGCGCTCATAACCCGCGCGTGGCTTCCGGCCTCGGCGTTGTACCACGTGTCGTGGCCAACGGCCGTGCGATCTACCGTGGAAAGATTCCCCGGAAAGAAGCGGACGCCCGCATACAGGATGTATGGAAACCCTGGCACAACACACTTCAGAGGCTGCTGGATGAAAGCATCTCTCTTTTCGGCGAAGCGATTCTGATCGACTGCCATTCCATGCCGCATGAGGCCATCGAAAGCCTGTCTCATGCCCGGGGCGCCCGCCCTGAGATCGTTCTTGGAGATCGATTTGGTGCCGCCGCCAGCGGCCAAATTGTTGACCGCATAGAAGCCGCATTCGCGGCTGCCGGTTTGCGGGTAGCGCGAAATGCCCCATTTGCCGGAGCCTTTGTCACACAGCATTACGGCCGACCGGCGCGCGGGCAACATGCGGTTCAGATTGAGATCGACCGTGCTCTCTACATGAATGAACGCGTGATCCGTCCGAACGGTAATTTCAAAGCATTTGCTGCTTTATTGAACGAAGTGATGGTGGAGATCGCCGATATAGGGCGGCGCGATATTCCCCTCGCTGCGGAATAGGAAAGGCGAACGTGATTGGCGCGCACTCAGATTGAGTCACATGATCGGCCAAGATAGAAACTTACGGTGTTCTGATTGGGCTGTTTGCCGCGCCGGTCTTTGCTGACGCTGGCATCAGAGGTGGCGACACCATTTTGATGGTGCCGGTCTAACCGAGCTGTTTTCTGGCCAAGTCATTGACTTCTTTGATGGTTCAAAGTCGATCTATCAATCAAATGTCGCTATGGCTACACCTATACCGATGACGGGCCTGTTTGGGCCGGTGATTGCGCGTTGGGGGGCGATGGCGAGGTTTGCGTGGCCTTTGACAATGGGTCGTTACGCTGCGACACCTTCGTGATGGACGGCACACGCGCAATTTTGGTGACGACTGACGGTGTTCGGTTTCCAGTTCGGAACATCACTGTTGCCACTCCTTAGCGCCCTAAGTTCTTGATTAAGCTACAAGATAGCCACTAATTTACATTTGGTGGTAATGAGTGGGGGTTTTCATGAGTGATTTTCTCGTGGCCGGTTTGATTGTGCTCGCATTGGCGGCAATCATGAATACTGGTGCGCTTGGAGACGGCGTCGGTTGCGGTCCTAGCAACAAGAGTCTTATACAAATCTGCTAGAGCGCATTGAGAAGCTGCTGTGTCGGCCAGGCATCGGCGGGCAAGCCTAAGCGCTTTTGCTCTGCCTGAACCGCGGCGCGCGTATTGGCACCAAGAATGCCGTCGATCCCACCGACGTCATAGCCACGTGCCTGAAGCTTCTGCTGCAACGCTTTCATCGCGTCGCGTCCAATGGTCGGCGGTGGGTCTCCTGCTGTCAGCCTCGGGGCTCCTTCCAGCCGAGTTGCGAAATAGGCCGCCGTCGTCACGTAGACGAAACTCTGGTTCCATTCGAAAAACACATCGAAGTTTGGATAGGCGAGAAATGCCGGGCCGCGGTGGCCTTGGGGTAAGATGATCGAGGCTTGAAGATCAGGACGTTCGATCTGACCACTCTTGGCCGTGATGCCCCCGCGAGACCAGTTGCGAGCGGTTTTCTTGGTTTCAAGCCCGGTCTGCGACCAGTCAAAATCCCGGGGAACGGAAACCTCCTGCAACCAAGGTTCTCCCGCGCGCCAGCCAAGGGACTGCAACATCTTACCGCCTGACATCAGCGCATCAGCTGCTGAGGTTTTGAGCGTGACCTTCCCGTCACCGTCGCCATCGACTCCGTTCTCGATGATATCTTTAGGAAGCATCTGAACCATCCCGATTTCACCAGCCCACGCGCCCGTCGTGCGTGCAGGGTCCAAATCGCCACGCCGAAAGAGCTCGAGTGCTGCGAAAACTTGTGGGCGGAACAACTCGGGGCGGCGGCAATCGTGAGCCAGCGTCACGAGTGCGTTCACCGTGTTGAAGTCCCCTTGAACCGCTCCGAAATCGGTCTCGAACGCCCAAAAGGCGAGTAGTACTCCTCGTGAAACGCCATAGTCACGTTCTACGCGGTCAAAAACGCTATCCCATTTTTGCCCGTTGCGCCGTCCGCTCTCGAAACGGTTGGTCGAGATCAGGCGGCTAGAAAAATCGAGGAATGCGCGGGTGAATATACCCTGTCGTCTGTCCGCCTTCAAAACGTCTTGGTCTTGTTGAACGGACCGAAAGAATTCATTTGTGGTGGCGCTGCTGTAGCCCCGATCCCGCGCCTCGTTTTTCAGTTCATCGACGAAATCTGTAAATGCACCGTCGCAGTTGGCAAACGCGAAGCTCGGGAAGAGAAGTGTAAGGGCAATAGCGACAGTGGTCGTTTTCATTCGGACACCAACAGTTGAATTCTGAATGAGAACCCTAGCAGTGCGTCCGAAGGGAGCAAGCCTTGGATAGGCGCGATTCCGCCGTGCGTTAACGGGATCTGAGCACTCATTAACGCTCTGTTAATACTTCTGGCAGAAGGTTGGCGATAGTTGGGTGGTCATCGGTAACGGTCTTCTAAGGCCGGAGGTGGAATGGTGATATTGATTGTCGCAAACAATCCGGAGCTTTCGCGTATCTGGTCGCGCCATCTTGAGCGTTTGGGCCACGAAGTCTCTGTTGTGTTCAGCCAGGCTGAAGCGGCCAATTACATGCGTGTGTTCTCGGTCGATGTCATTGTTCTCAGTCTGGATTTGGAGGATGGAAGCGCGATCGCTATCGCCGACTACGCAAGCTACCGTTGGCCCAACGCGCGTGTTGTGTTCGTGACCAACACCACGTTCTTTTCCGATGGTTCGATCTTCAATCACATACCGAACGCTGCTGCGATGCTTCCAGCACAAACGCCGCCAAATGACTTGGCGGCGATTGTCGAGTACCATGGACGCGCGAGTTAAGCGGCGCGAGGAACGTCCCTGCCGTGAGGCTCTTCCCAGTCAATGATTGGATTGATCGGGATGATCCGGTGCGGGTTAATGCTTTCGTGGC
>CAZMRS010000356.1:0-3480 GCA_964568435.1 uncultured Boseongicola sp.
ATGCGTTCTTCCCGTTTGCCGACGGTCTTTTGGCGGCAGCAGAGGCCGGCGCGACGGCAATCATCCAACCGGGTGGATCGAAACGAGACGACGAAGTTATTGCCGCCGCCGATGATGCAGGGCTTGCGATGGTCTTTACCGGTATGCGACATTTCCGGCACTGATGCGTAGCCTATCCGCCATAACCTGGACCGCGATTGTGGTCTTCGTAGTCGACCAGATCGTGAAGATCTGGGTCGTTCAGATTCTCAATCTGAAAGAAATTGGCATCCTTCTTGTTGCTCCGCCCTATCTGACATTTCGCATGGCCTGGAACGAGGGGATCAATTTCGGGCTGTTTGCAGATTCAGGCGACCTGATGCGTTGGATTTTGATCGCCTTGGCGTTGGTCATTTCTGCGTGGATCATCCGGTGGATGCGCCGGGATCGCCCAGGCCGTTTGGTGCAGATTTCTGCCGGACTTGTGGTTGGCGGTGCGATGGGAAATGTGATCGATCGCGTGATTTACGGCGCAGTGGCGGATTTCCTCAATATGTCTTGCTGCGGGTTCGAGAACCCCTGGTCATTTAATGTTGCCGATATTTCGATTTTTGTCGGTGCCTTCGGTCTGATCCTTTTGGCAGGCGATCCGCCAAAGGATCGTGACGCGGCCAATAAAGCGGGATAGAACAAAGTGACGTTGAGGATCACAATGACTATGCGGACGCACTTAGTTCTCTTTCTTGCCAGCTTTGCGATAGCGGCCTGTGGGGCAAGCGGTGATGAGGCGCCCGATCTTATGGTCATCTCTGAATCCACTCTTGATGGGCCAGATGAGTTTGCAATTTTGCCGACTGAACCGTTGGTCATTCCAGAAGATCTAACCGCGCTGCCGACACCAACGCCAGGTCAATCAAATCGGACCGATCAGGCGCCCAAGCAAGACGCTATTGCAGCGCTCGGTGGAAACCCGGCCGTGCTGTCGCGTGCGTCCAACGATGGCGCGCTTGTGAGGTACGCGGGCCGCTATGGAGTTTCGGGTAACATCCGCGAAACACTCTCGGAAGCCGACCTGAGATTTCGTCAGAACAACGATGGATTGCCGCTTGAGCGTTTGTTCAACGTGAATATCTACTTTGATACCTATGAGCCATTCTCGCTCGATCAGCACCGCGAGTTGGAGCGCCTGAGACGGGCTGGAATTAGAACGTCCGCGGTTCCGCCCGAACCCGGCCAATAGCCGCGCATCGCCTCACAACTGTTTAGCGCGACTTGAAGCGCGCTTTAATTGCGCTCATTTGTTGCCCAAGTACTTTGGACACAGGAGAAGCAATGCGTCGTGTAATTATTTGGGCCGTTTCCGCGTATTTGGCCTTTGGCAGTTCGCTGCAGGCGGCGGAAGTCACCAGCTTCTCTCTTGAAAATGGGATGGACGTTGTCGTCCTTGAAGACCGCCGCGCCCCGGCAGTTGTCCACATGGTGTGGTATCGCGTGGGATCCGCCGATGAACCTCGCGGAAAGTCTGGAATCGCTCATTTACTTGAGCACCTCATGTTCAAGGCCACAGATGAGCTGGAAAGCGGAGAACTCTCTGCGACGGTCGCCCGAAACGGCGGAAGCGACAACGCTTTCACGTCTTACGATTTTACGGGGTACTTTCAGCGTGTTGCGTCTGATCGGCTTGAGCTCATGATGCAGATGGAGGCCAGCAGGATGGATGGTCTCGCGCTCGTTCCGGAAGACATCATCACTGAAAGAGATGTTGTCATCGAAGAGCGCGCGCAACGTACTGATAGTGAGCCGGGGGCCTTGTTTGCTGAACAGCGTAGGGCCGCGCAATATCTGAGCCACCCGTATGGCATTCCGGTTGTTGGTTGGAAACACGAAGCTGAGGCGCTGACGCTGGAGGACGCCGTCGCATTTTACAAACAGCATTATGGCCCTAACAATGCCATCCTCATCGTAGCAGGCGATGTCAGCCCTGAGGAGGTGCGCCGACTGGCAGAAAAACACTATGGAGCCATCCCGCCCAATCCCAACATCGTCCCGCGAAAACGCGTTGAGGAACCCCCACAATTGGCCGAACGGCGCCTGGTTTATTCCGACGAACGCATCTCGCAGCCTTACGTCGTGCGGACCTATCTTGCCCCTGAGCGAGACGCGGGAGCGCAGAAAGAAGCCGCAGCTCTTACTTTGTTGGCAGATTTGCTCGGCGGATCCGGAACGACATCGTTCTTTGCGGAGCGATTGCAATTAGACAGCCAAATCGCTGTCTACTCATCGGCATTCTACACGTCGCGTTCGCTTGACGACACGACATTCGGGGTCGTGGTTGTGCCCAGCGAAGGGGTAGGCCTGGCCGAAGCCGAAGATGCCATGGATCAGGCGATCGCAGACTTCCTGGAAGAAGGTGTGGATTTGGACGCGTTGGAGCGCATTCGCTTTCAAATTCGCGCTTCAGAGATTTACGTTCAGGACAACTTGCAGTCATTAGCCCGGACTTATGGCGCTGGCCTGACAAGTGGTCTGACGATTGAGGATATTGAGGCCTGGCCGACGATCCTGTCAGAGGTAACGGCTGACGACATCATGGCCGCCGCTGTTCGTATTTTCGACCGAAGCAACGCAGTTACTGGTTGGGCCATGCCGGAAGGGGAAGAGGAGATGATGCAATGATCCGTTTTGTCTTTGCTGCGGTCATTTCCTTCGTTGCGGTACTTCCGGCGAGGGCGGTCGAAATTCAGGAAGTCACGTCTCCAGGCGGTATACAGGCCTGGCTGGTGCAAGAAGACTCAATTCCGTTTCTGTCGTTGGAAATTCGCTTCCTGGGCGGGTCGGCACTTGATCCAGAGGGAAAACGCGGAGTTACGAACCTGATGACGGCGCTCATCGAAGAGGGTGCTGGGGACTTGGATGCCACAGCATTTGCCGAGGCCCGCGACGGTTTGGCGGCAAGCTTGGGGTTCAGGGCTTTTAATGACGCGCTCAGCGTGTCGGCGAGGATGTTGACCGAAAACCGAGATGACGTTGTCGTGCTTCTGAGAGAGGCGTTGGTGAATCCGAGGTTTGATGAAGATGCCATTGAACGCGTGCGTCAACAGGTGATCTCGGGTATCAGATCGCAAGCAACAGACCCGAACGCTGTGGCCAGCCAAACATTCAACGCCATGGTCTACGGCGATCACCCCTATGCCACCGATCAAGATGGAACGCTGGAAAGCGTGGCGGCCCTTTCCCGAGAAGACATTTTGGCCGCACACCAAAGTGCAATTGCGCGTGACCGAGTTTTCGTCGGGGCTTCGGGGGACATCTCGGCAGATGAGCTCGGCCTTCTCCTGGACCAACTCTTAGGCGACTTGCCCGAGCAGGGCGCGCCGGCACCGGGGCCAGCAGAGCCCATCGTGGCGGGCGGCGTTACCATCGTGCCCTTCGCAACACCGCAGTCTGTCGCCTTCTTTGGGCATCCCGGCATCCCACGGGACGACCCTGACTTTTTCGCAG
>CAZMRS010000357.1:0-3473 GCA_964568435.1 uncultured Boseongicola sp.
ATTCGTGATGCTCCGCGATGTGTTAGACGATGTCGATAGGGTGAAGGTCTTCGGCAAAAAACTGCTCGGACAATGCCATTGCGCCACCTCGTTTTGTTATCTGCGCTGGGGTATGGCAGCGCCCCAAGCGCTATGTGCCTGCTCTAGGAAATGCGGGTTTTCCCGCTTTTCCTACCATATATGGTGGTGCACCCAAGGCGTTCTGTAAAGCGATTTGTTCGGGACAACGGCAATAAGTTGTGGATGAAATTGTGGTTTTGTGTTCACGATCCGGGGGCGTTGCCCGTGTCCTTGCCCGTATCCATGCCCGCGTCCTTGCCCGTATCCACGCCCGCGTCTTTGCCCGTATCCACGCCCGCGCCCTCATGGTGCAGCACGCCTCGATCCAAAAGGCCGGACATCTCGTCCAGCAGCGCATCCAGCGTGCGAGTGTATTCCACGATGGCCTGATCCCGGCTGACCTGTGACGGCGCGTTTCGCACCATCTTGCGCAACAGCCGCGCCTTCAGGACAAGGCTGCGTACGGCAGCGAACGCATCACCCTCTTGCGACATCACACACCCCTGAAATTGGTGCAGGACCACCCCTTGTCGCCCTGGCCCACACCCGTTGCCCACCCCGACAACGCAAGACAGCCCGAAAACGCTCCGGGCCTTTGCCGCTCGTCGGCAAAACCTTGGGTAACAGGTTATCTGAGAACGCGCAGAAGTCGCCTAAAATTTTACACACTTGTCTGCAATATCACGAACGATCAGGCGCATCCGGCCAGGGGGCGTCGCGCAGGCCGACGCGATTTGCGGGCCTGTCAGCTTTCCCCGGGCTCCGGCGCAGCGGATTCCAGGGCGGCAATACGTGCGGCCAGCGCCTCGTTTTCCTCGCGAGCCTTCTGAGCCATCGCGCGAACCGCATCGAATTCCTCTCTCGTCACGAAATCCCGATCTGCCAACCAGCGGTCGACAAGTCCCTTCATGGCGGTCTCAGCTTCCTCGCGCGCGCCTTGGGCAACGCCCATTGCGTTCGTCATAAGTTGCGAGAAATCGTCGATGATCTTGTTACGGGTCTGCATGGCCCCTCCGGGATAAACTAATAGTGACTTATATGGGTGACGGCGATGTAATCGCAAGGTTGACCTCCCCTGAAGTCACTGCCACTTCATGGCACATGTTGCTCGCAATTCCATTCCCGGACCTATCGCCCACTCTAGTGGAAATCCCACTCGGATTTGCGACCCTTCCGATCCGCTGGTACGCGCTGGCCTACATCGCCGGTATCGTGTTTGGCGTCTGGCTCGCCGGGCGCGCGATTGCGCGTGCTCCGCTCTGGAAGGACAACTCGCCAGCGATGACAAAAGAACAGCTCGATGATTTCACCACGTGGCTCATCATCGGGATTATTTTGGGAGGGCGTCTTGGGTATGTGCTGTTCTATGAACCAGCATATTTCCTCGCCAATCCAGGCAAAATTCTACAGGTCTGGAACGGCGGCATGGCCTTCCAC
Organism: uncultured Boseongicola sp.; assembly: GCA_964568435.1. Lineage (GTDB taxonomy): Bacteria > Pseudomonadota > Alphaproteobacteria > Rhodobacterales > Rhodobacteraceae > Boseongicola. Next base: position 1,498 of record CAZMRS010000357.1, read on the forward strand.
GGCGGTTTCTTAGGAGTTGCAATTGCCGGCCTGATTTTTGCTTGGAAGCACAGCATTTCCATTCCCAAACTTGCCGACCTAGCTGCACTTTGCGCACCGGCCGGACTGCTCTTTGGACGCGTTGCAAACTTTATCAACGCCGAGCTATGGGGCCGCCCGACAGATATGCCATGGGGCGTGATTTTTCCCGGAGCGCGCGCGCAAGATTGCCCCGGGATCGAAGGCCTCTGTGCGCGGCACCCGTCGCAACTTTACGAAGCTGGGCTTGAGGGTTTAGTTCTGGGCATTGCCTTGATCTGGCTGGCTTTCGCCCGCGGGTGGCTAAAAACTCCCGGCGCAATTTGTGGCGTGTTTCTAGCGGGTTACGGAGCAGCGCGCTTCTTTGTTGAGTTTTATCGGGTCGCCGACGAGCAATACATCACGCCGGACAACCCGCTTGGCCGAGTGCTCTTTCTTGGCGATTTCGGCCTCTCGATGGGTCAACTGTTATCGACGCCCATGATCCTTGTCGGCGTCGCCTTCCTCATCCTGGCAAGACGGCACGCATGACCCCGCTCGCGGCACGGATCGCTGGGCTCATCCGGGAAACCGGACCCATGACGATCGCCGATTACATGCAAACCTGTCTGTCGGATTCCGAGCACGGCTACTATGCAACGCGCGACCCCTTCGGCGCTTCCGGCGATTTCGTCACAGCCCCTGAAGTCAGCCAGATGTTTGGCGAGCTCATAGGCCTCGCCATTGCTCAAAGCTGGATGGACCAAGGCGCGCCGGGCCACTTCAATCTGGTCGAACTTGGCCCCGGACGCGGAACACTCATGGCCGACCTTTTGCGCGCGACGGCTCGGGTGCCCGGGTTTCACGACGCGGCCGGCATTCATTTGGTCGAAACGTCCCCGACGCTCAGGGCGCTGCAGACGCAGAACATTCCAATGGAGCTAACCCATCACGACGCCCTAAACTCGGTACCCGCAGCGCCAATATTCCTGATTGCAAACGAGTTCTTTGACGCATTGCCCATCCGCCAGTTCATTCGAGACGGAGACGGCTGGCGCGAACGTGTTGTGGGGCTAGCAAATGACCAGCTCACATTTGGATTGACCGACAAAACACAGCGCCCTGATCTGTCTCACCGCCTGGACGACACTAGAGATGGGGATTTGGTCGAGGTTTGTCTGAAAGCACAGAACATCGCCGCCGAAATAGGCAAACGCCTTGACGCATCCGGTGGCGTCGCGTTGCTCTTTGATTACGGCGATTGGCGGTCGCTCGGTGATACATTTCAAGCACTGAGGGAGCACACCAGCCTGTCGCCCTTGGAGGCTCCCGGACTTTCCGATTTGACGGCGCATGTCGACTTTGAGGCAATTGCGACAGCCGCAAGCCCTGCCCAGCACGCGCGCTTGACGCCTCAAGGCGTGTTCCTGGAGCGGCTGGGTATCGTGGAGCGGGCGCGCGCCCTTGCAGGGAACCTAAATGGAGATGCGTTGGACCAGCACATTGCCGCGCATCGCCGCTTGACGCACCCCGATGAAATGGGAACTCTTTTCAAAGTGATGGCTTTGTATCCCCAAGACGCGCCCATCCCGCCGGGAGTGATGGCATGACCGTGGAAGTCCTCACGTCGCCCTTGCTGTTCGAAACCAAACACGGCTTCTTCACGCGAAAAGGTGGAGCTTCCTCCGGTGTCTTTGAAGGACTGAATTGCGGTTATGGGTCCTCGGATCAAACGGAAATAGTGACCATCAATCGTCTGAGGGTCGCGGAAGAAATGGGAGTTGAATTGGCGCAGATCGCCACTGTTCATCAGGTGCACTCTGCCGACGTCGTAACGATAAATGCGTCAACGGATGAAGCGACGACCAAAGCAGATGCGATGGTCACGGCCACTCCTGGCGTATGCCTGGCTATACTCACGGCCGACTGCCAACCCGTTCTTTTCAGCGACAACGAAGCTAGTGTGATCGGAGCGGCCC
>CAZMRS010000358.1:0-3473 GCA_964568435.1 uncultured Boseongicola sp.
TGACCATTCCGCTTCTGTGGCTTCCCGGTGCGGCCATGGCGCAGCAATCGGGCTGGGGCAACGTGGGTCAGGCTCAGGAAGCGCCGGCATTTTCCTGGACGGACCCACTGTGGCCCGATTTCTGGATGGCCTGGACACCCGCAACGCTTGCGGTCTTTGTCGGCATCTTTTCGGCCATCGCGGTGATCGGCGTCATCGAGGCTCTCTGGCTACGTGACGGGGTCGAACGGGTGGGCGTTCTGGGTCTGACCACGACGCTCGGCGACAGGCTGTTCATCTCGCTTCTCGGCTCCGCCTTCATCTTCTTTGCCTGGCTCGGTTTCGTGGGCCAACCCATCTGGATCCCGCTCTTCATTGCAATCGCGTGGGGAACCTTTGTGTTCTGGAAGGTTTGACTTGCCGCTGACGACCGACCTGATGTCTACTCATCGACGCGAAGCTGGAAATGACTGAAGACCACTCGATGCGAAAAAAGAAAAGCCGCAATCTGCTCACCGAAGTAGAGCTGGAGTTCATGAACAATCTTTGGGGAATTGGCCAGGGAACCGTTCGTGACGTGCTCGCTCAGCTTCCGAGCGATCGAAACCTGGCATACACGTCGGGGGCCACTATCCTGCGCATTCTTGAGGACAAAGGCTTCGTCAAAAGCCGGAAGGACGGGAAATCGCTGATCTACACGCCACTCTTGGCCAAGGACCAGTATCAAACCCGCTCTCTGCAGAATCTGTCTCGCACATTGTTCGATGATACGCCGGCAACGCTTGTCGCGCGGCTCGTCGACGATGCTGGGCTGTCAGAATCGGAACTGGAGGACATTCGGGCGCTGGTGGAGAGGAGGCTCCAAAATGACAGCGATGAAACCGGTACTTGATCTGGTTGTTGACGCAAACGTTGTCTTTCTGTTGGCGTTTCTGGTCTGGGTTACCATCCAGGCGGTCCTGAAACGAACGTCGTTTCGCGCCGATTATGCGGCTCAGCTTCGCATGCTGCGAATGGTGCTGGTCCTTGTCATCCTGAGTCCGCTCTTGTCCTTCGCGCTTGTTACCGCGTTTCAGTTCCTGTGGCCAAGCGCGCCCATAACCGCAACCGACCTGGCTGTTGCGGCCTATCTCAGAGGTGATTTCGAGATCTCCGCGGTCCGATTTGAGGAACTGCTGAACACGCGAAATGAGGTCTTCGACCTCGTCCTTCGAGGGCAACTGCCCTGGTTGACCGCCCTGATGACGATGATCGCGATCGGCTCGCTTGCTCTGTTTGTGCGGACGCTTCTGACAATCGCAAAGATCAACCGGATCATCGGCGACAGCTATGTCTGGCGCCGGACGCGCACCACCCGGATCCTGCTGTCTGACACCATCACGGTTCCCTTTGCAGCGCGCGGGGTGTTCCGTCGACACGTCGTCCTTCCATCCTCGTTGATCGCGCATCCGCGCAAGCTTCGTATCGTGCTCAACCACGAGTTCGAACACCTCCGGCGAGGCGACGTCGAGTGGGAAGTCGCCTTCGAGATCCTCAAGCCGCTGCTGTATTGGAACCCGGTCTACCTGTTGTGGAAACACGCGTTTGATCAACTGCGTGAGTTGAGTTGCGATCGGGCCGTGATCGACAGGCTCAGGATCAGTCCCAGGGATTACGCCCTGGCGATCTTGTCCTTCGTGGGGCCACACGACCGGCGGCGGACAGTCGAGGTATTCATCGTCGCGTTCGCCCGCACCGGCGGCGCGCGCCGGTCGTTGGAAACCCGTCTGCTCGCTCTGGCCGCGCCCCGCCCCGCGCAGGCGGGCCGCAGTCTCTACGTTCTGGCGGCCGTGGTATTTGCCCTGACAGTTACGCTGTTTGCGGCGTCAGTGCGGAACCCGGGCGATTGGAGCCAGGACCGGCTGATGCTCTCCACGGTGGTGAACTTGGAACGAATCCGCGCCCTGGGTTACTAGAATGCTGCCGGATTGTCCGAGTGAGCCTTGGCATGAGTGATGGCCGCCAGGCGCGGGAGTGCATCACCGGACCGCTTGAAGCGGGAGTTGTCGTTTATCCTTCCGGGCTGGGGAGGCGCGGAAACGCGTGAAGCCGTCGAAGGCCACCGAGGCGCAGACGGCGCGTCCAATCACAGACCGGGCGGGCAGGGAACGCCGGTCGCGGAAACCTGCCGGATGGTGTGCATCAGCCAGGCGGCCTTCTTCAACTGGAAGACGTAGCAGGGCGGCCTGCCGCCTGAGTTGATGCGCCAATTGATGGTGACCGCACCATTGGCAACGCCTGCCCGAGCTTCGCGATGGCTCCGCTCAGCGGGTCTTGACCGCAACCACATCGCAGGAAAGAAACATGAACAGGCTCTACTGACCCGTGGCCCGGATCAGGGGGCTGGGTCAGAGCGCACTGCCCCTAAAATGCCCCTAAACCCAACGACGAGCGCCATGGACCAAAACGGTTCATCCGCTAAGACTTTGATAAATTTTAAGAAGTTTGGCTCCGGCGGTAGGGATCGAACCTACGACCAATTGATTAACAGTGAATTTCGGCAAGTTTTCATAGCTTCTCATTCCCTCTCAAATAATGTACAAGATCAATATGTTGTCTGGATTTCCAGAACATAGATGAACATAGAAACATCCCCTTACGCACGTCATTTGAGAGACTAAAAAGAGACTAAAATCGTGAAACTGCGACTGACAGAACTGAGTGTCCGGAAGCTGCAACCACCCACGGAGGGGCAGGTGACGCACTGGGACACCACGACGCCAGCCTTTGGGGTGCGCTGCTCTGCGCGAGCCAAGTCCTACGTCGTCATGTACGGCGCCCGCCGCCAGCTGAAGACCCTCGGTCGGTACCCGGAACTGCCCCTCTCCGAAGCCCGCAACAAGGCTAAGGCCTTCTTGGCCACTCATGCGCTCTCACCAACGCCTGAGGCAAACCACGACTACGACATGGTCGTTCGCGCTTATCTTGATGACTGCGAAGGACGAGTTCGAGAGAACACCCTGAAGGGCTATCGCCTCTACCTGGGCGGGATCACCTTCAGCGGTCCAATAGCCAAGGTGACGCAGCACCAAGTGATGCAGGCCATACAGGCTTACACTAAGAGCCCATCAAGCCAGAACTATGCCTTCACCACCTTCAAGGTCTTCTTCAACTGGGCAGTGCGGCGGCAGTTTCTATCACACAACCCGATGGCCGCTCTTAAACGACCACACAGAGCCGCAACACGCGACCGCGTGCTGGATGAGCACGAGCTGAAGGCTGTGCTCGACTACTGCGCCAAAATCGACGACCGCTTCACGCAGATCGTCGAACTCCTCATCTACACCGGTCAGCGCAAAGGTGAGATTGCGAACCTAGAATGACATGACGTTGATGACGATTACCTGAATCTGCCATCCGCTGCTGGAAGCGCTGCCGATCGCTCCGCGCAGCGTGCACACCGCCGAGGCCGACCTGTCGGCCGCGATTGCTACCCAGGCCAACGCCGCGCGCAA
>CAZMRS010000359.1:0-3443 GCA_964568435.1 uncultured Boseongicola sp.
ATCCTCTACAGGCAGTACGCGGTCCATCACTTCGACGACGGTCGTATCAGCGCCCAGCGTGTTGTAGAAGCTCGCGAATTCAATACCGATCGCGCCCGAACCAATCACCAACAGCTTCTTCGGCATCCGTGGCGGCTGTAGCGCGTGCTTGTATGTCCAGACCAAATCGCCATCGGCTTCGAGACCCGGCAGTTCACGTGCACGCGCGCCAGTCGCCAGAATAATGCTCTTGGCCCGAAGCTCTTCGGTGTCCTTCTCGGTCTTGACGCTGACCTTGCCCTTGGCAGGCAACGTTGCCTCGCCCATCACGACTTCGACATTGTTCTTCTTCATCAGATGGGCAACACCGCCATTCAGTTGCTTGGCCACACCGCGCGACCGTTTCACAACCGCATCAAGATCGTAATCAATGCCATCTGCTTTCAGGCCGAATTCCTTGGCGCGGTGCATCAGGTGGAACACTTCGGAGGACCGGAGCATCGCTTTTGTCGGGATACAGCCCCAGTTGAGGCAGATGCCGCCCATGTGCTCACGCTCGACAATCGCAGTTTTCAAACCCAGCTGGCTTGCTCGGATCGCAGCGACATATCCACCAGGACCAGCCCCGATCACCACCACGTCAAAAGTCTTTGCAGCCATTGCCAACCTCCTGAAGCGAGATTGTTTTACGTTAAACTATCTGCCACAGATCGCGCGCAATGTCACCTGCGCGGCGTTGCCACATGGGAAGCCCCGCTACCCGTCTGGCGCAAGGCTCTTTCGCGTGACTTAGGCCGCTACAGCAGCTTTCAGCGCTTCTACCGTCGCGCCGTAGCCACCTTCTTTAAGGAAAACAGCTTCCGCCTCGGGCGTCTCTCGCGACAAGGCTTCGTTCCGGTTCGGGAACCGCCCGAACTTGCGAACAACCTCTCGGTGCGCCTTGGCGTGCAACAGATTGCTCTGCCCAGTCTCCGGCATCCGCGTCATGATCAAACGCACAGCGCGATCCTGATCGCTCAAGCACTCCGAATGCACCAGCGGCATATAGAAGAACTGCCGCGCCGGTTCATCAATCTTCAAATCCCAACCGCGCGAAATCGCAACCTTGGCCGCTGCCTTCGCCAAGCCATCTGTCGCAAACGCCTTTGGCGTTCCGCGGAACATGTTCCGCGAAAACTGATCCAACAAAATGATGTAAGCCAATGTCCCCGAAGGATACGTCAGCCAAAGCGAATACGCACCATCGCATGCATTCTTGTGAGCTTCTCCAAAGCGATCCTTGATCTCCCGATCAAGTTCGTCGCCGCCCATGTACCACTCTTCCGGGGTCTTCTCATCCAGCCAGTAGGCCAGAATGTCTTCAGGATTTGTCATTATACCGCGCCCTGCTCTGCCAGGTGTGTCCAGCACCTGCTTCGAATCGTTAACAAAACATTATTTTTGATCAAGAACTTCTGTGTCCTCTGCGTCGACATTGCTCTCAGTATCGACATTTTCAGCATAGTAGTCCTGCGCTGCCTCCACTGCGACCACTGTGGCTGTCGGCAAAATCGGCGCGTAACTCACCGATTCGTAGTCCTCTGCCTCTTCTGCATAGATCGACGCGCGCTGCGTCATACGCCAGGCCACAAAGGCGCCCATCGCAAACATGAAAAAGCTTAGGTAGGCCCAAAATCCGCCCGGCCCGATCAACGTCAGCATCCAACCTGTCACAACCGGCCCCATGATCGCCCCAAGGCCGTTCACAAAGATTAAACCGCCAGATGCGGCCGCCATATCTTCGACCTGTAGGTAATCGTTGGTATAGGCGATCAGGAGCGCATAAAGCGGGTTCGACATGCCGCCCATGATGAAGGCGCAGAACAACACAACTTCGAACGTACCACCAAAGAGCAGGCCGATGATCCCAGCCACGCCGCCGCCCAGCGCAGCCGCCAGAATCATCAAACGACGATCCATCCGGTCCGACAGCCAGCCGAATGGATACTGGAACACCATGCCACCGATAAAGATCGCAGAGACGAACAGCGAAATCTCCGCGACCGACAAACCTGCTTCCGTGCCGTAAACCGATGCCATCCCGAACTGAGCGGCAAATATTGCACCCAACAGGAACATCCCCACGAACCCCAAAGGCGAAATGTCATAGATTTGCCTAAGGCTCATCGGCTTTGTCGTATCAAACGTCGGGCTCTTCGTTGCGGTTAACAGGATCGGTGCAAACGACAGCGACACAAGCACCGACGGAATGACGAACAAGATAAATCCCGCAGGATCCGCGACGTTCAAAAGGGCTTGCGACGCCACAATGCCAAGCATCTGCGCCATCACATAAAGCGATAGCGCCTGACCGCGCGTATCGTTCGTGGCCGAGTTGTTCAGCCAGCTCTCCGCAGTCACATACACACCTGAAAACGAAAACCCGAAAATCACCCGCAGCAGGATCCACGCCCAGGGCTCTGTAATCGTCGGATAAAGGATCAACACCGCCGAAATGAAAGAGCCCAGCGCCGCAAACACCCGCACATGCCCAACGCGTCGGATCAGCTCCGGCGTCATGCGCGACCCAAAGAGAAACCCCGCAAAATAGGCCGAGGTAATGACGGACAATTCGCCCGTGCTGAAGTTTTCGATCGCGCCGCGAATACCGATCAACGAGCCTTGGAGCCCGTTGCCAACCATCAGCAACAGAATACCCAGCAAAAGCGCCCATGTGCTGCCCAGAACCTTGAGCATCGCCAATCTCCAAAAGGATCTTCCCCCGGCTTAGTCCGTGGCGATGTAGATAACCCGCCAATGACCGACTCACCCGAAGTCGTTTTCAGCCCTTTGGCAGCAAAAGCGAAGCGTCGCCATAGGAAAAAAAGCGAAACTCTTCACGAATTGCGAAATCGTATATCTCGCGGACGCGCTCGACTCCCATCAAGGCAGAGACAAGCATCATCAGCGTGGATTTCGGCAAATGAAAGTTGGTCATCAACGCGTCGGTGATTTTGAATTGATACCCCGGCGTGATGAAGATGTCCGTCGCCCCTTCGTAAGCGACCATCTCTCCATCGTTTTGAGCCGCTGTTTCGATCAACCGCAACGCCGTGGTCCCCACGGGAATAATGCGCCCTCCCGCCGCGCGTGTCGCATTCATCTCCTGCGCTGCGGCCTCGGTCACCGCCCCCCGTTCCGAGTGCATCTTGTGGTCCGAGATATCGTCCACCTTCACTGGTAGAAACGTTCCCGCACCTACATGAAGCGTCACATAGGTGATCTCGATCCCACGCTTGGCCAATTCAGCCATCAGGGCATCATCAAAGTGCAGCGATGCCGTCGGAGCAGCCACGGCCCCCGTCTGCTTGGCCCAGATGGTCTGGTAATCCGTCTTGTCCTGATCGTCCGCCTTACGACGCCCTTCAATGTAGGGCGGCAAGGGCATGGCGCCGGCAGCATTCAAAGCCGCATCGAAATCATCC